>CAIVZW010000593.1 GCA_903910495.1 uncultured beta proteobacterium | reverse complement strand
GGGCAACAAAAAGGCAAAACTCACGGCGCCGATGGCCTGCACACCTTCCAGGCGCAAATTTTCTGGAATCAACGCGCCAGGAACATCATCGCCGGTGACCCCCACAACAAGAAAATCGCCGCACTCGGCGGCGAAATTCAACAGCCTCAAGTGGCCCGGATGAATCACATTGAAATTGCCGGATACGAATACAATTCGCTTCGAATCGTGCGCTTGCTGAACAATCTCTGCGACGATTCCCGCCAAATCCGAATTTCCTGAGTCCCAAACCATGCCATGGTTCCTTTGTATAATACATAATTCTATCGTAAAACTTCATGACTACTGAGCAAAAGGGTGCCATAGAAATAGGCGCGTTCGTTATAGGATTCGCTTGCGTCCGAATGTGCATTGAATACAAGCGCTGCGGTAAGCGGATTGTCGCCATCGCGTCGGACCAGAAAAACAAGCCGAGGCAGTTTCTCGACGAGGTCCGAAGCAACAGCGTTGCCGATGTCCGCATGATCACCCGTGAAGAAGCTGTTGCGCTCAAACCGCAACTATCGTGCCTCTCCCTCGCCGAGCATATCTGTGCGCTGCTCGATTTAACACCTTGCGTGGCCCAATGACTTCTGCAGCCTTCTGCAAGGTCTGCGGTGGTGCTTCTGCGCTGATCCATGAAGCACTGCACGACAGAATGGGAAATGCTTCAGGCTCCTGGAACCTGGTTTGCTGTACCAACCCTGACTGTGGCCTCGTATGGCTCGATCCGATGCCAGATGCCGCAACCTTGGCCAAGGCCTACGAAACTTATTACACGCACACCCCGAACAGCGATGCATCAAGATTGCGTCGCATCTACCTTCGCGCTCGTAACAGCTACGTCAACCGTCGCTTCAGCTATCCCGCAACAGAAGGCTCCAGGTGGATTCGGACGATTGGCACGCTGATGGGATGTGTACCCCACCGGCGCATCGGAATGGATGCCATGGCGATGTGGTTGCCATGGCAACCTGGAGGGAAGTTGCTTGAGATCGGTTGTGGCAACGGTGATCGTCTGGCGCTGTTCCGGGATCTGGGATGGAAAACCAATGGAATCGAGCCTGACGCCAAAGCCGCACAGTTGGCAAGTGCCAGGGGGCTTAGCGTTCTTTCAGCGACCTTGCAACCAGGCGCCCTCCCCGCAGCATCTTTCGACGCCATCCTGATGAGCCATGTCATCGAGCACGTTCCTGATCCACAAGAAACCATTCGCGAGTGTCACCGCCTGCTGCGTCCTGGAGGCGTGCTGGCGATGCTCACCCCGAACACAGATAGCCTCGGCCATCGCTGGTTCGGTCGAAACTGGCTCCATCTCGATCCACCTCGCCATCTGCACGTGTTCAACTGTCGGAATCTGCCCAAACTCTGCGCAGATGCAGGATTTGCCGACGTCCGCTGCGCAACGACACCGCGGGATGCCAACTGGACACTCGGTGCCAGCGTTGACCTGCGACACAGTGGCCACTACGACATCGGACAACTCCCGATCGCTACAAGATTTATGGGGCTATGCCTTTTCTATCTCGAATGGATCACTCTTTTCTTCGAACCCGCACTTGGCGAGGAAATTTTGGTGAAAGCCACAAAAAGATAGCAACCTTGATCGTCCCGCCAACGCCGACTTCCAATTCATCATGTGGATAACCAATCTTCGCAGACTTGCATTCGAATGCCGACGCATGCGCCAGATGACTCCAGCCACCCTGGCAAGAAAAGCTGCTTTCAAACTGCTAGGCCTGATGCTTGGATTAATGCTACTACCCATAACTGGACTCCTTCATCTGGCTGGTTACCGTCATGTCACCGTATTTACTGACCGCATCGGGCACTTGGCTCTCGAGCCTGATTGCCTGCTTAGAGAACAGGCACTGGGCCATATTCCAAGAAGAAAGTGGATCATGCTGGCCCCGCCGGGCCGGGTTGCCAACGAGCATCTGCTTTCCTATTGGCAATCGCATTTCCACCTCGTCCGCAGCAAAGCTGCCTGTTTTTTTATCACCAGCATGAGCAGTTGGGGCCTGATGCGCTACGGCATCGACCACTATGTTCGCGCCATCGGCAAAGCGCAGGCCGTCTACCGCATCTACGCGGACTGGAGTAGCCGGCCACCCCTCCTGCGTCTGAACACCGAAGACGATGAATGGGGCAACGAAATGCTGGAACAACTGGGTGTGCCGAAGAACGCGTGGTTCGTCTGCGTCCATGCGCGAGAAGCCGACTTCTCGCCTATTGACGAGGAACTGCATAGCCATCGCAATAGCCACATCGAGAACATCATTCCGGCCGCACAGGAGATCGTGAAACGGGGCGGCTGGGCAATCCGGATTGGCGATCCTTCGATGCTGCCGCTACCGCCGTTGGCGCAGGTAATCGACTATGCACATCATCCGCTGAAGTCGCCACGGCTGGACATCATTCTCTGTGCCAAGGCCCGGTTCATTCTCGGCAACACGTCTGGCATCTCTCTCGTCGGCACGATATTTGGTGTTCCCTGCGTACTCGCCAACATGATTCCCGTCTCGGCCATGGGTGTCAGCCCGCAGGATATTTCGATCCCCAAGCTTCACTGGTCCAAAAGTGAGGATCGGTATCTTAGTTTTAGTGAAATCTTCGCATCACCACTTTCGCGAACGCAATACGGTCGGAACTTCACTGACGCTGGTATCCGTCTTGAAGAAAACACACCCGAAGACATCAAGGAGCTTGCAACCGAGATGCTCGACCGAGTAGCAGGCAACGCAGTCGATGACGGTGAAGGTACGACAAGACAACAGGCGTTTCTTGGCTTGCTGCGGCCTGATCACTACTCGTACGGTACCGCATCAACAATCGGCTCCCGATTTCTCAAACGCCACAATATGCTTCAACGTCCCGAGAGAATTTCCATGCTCAACGCCAAACTTGCCATCCACCATATCGGCGCCCGTGGCCCAACCCAAGCCTTTCGGGAAAACCCTGCCTTCGATGCCTCAGTGGTCAACGTGCTCTACGAGGCCGACCCCGATTGCATCACCGAACTCGAACAACTGAATAGCAACCGTGCGGCAAAGGTGATCGTCCTCAATGAATGTGTGTCCGGTACCGGTGGCCCGCGAACCTTCTGCGACGCACACCATGGCTACGGCAGTTCGCTGCTTGAAGCCAACGCCGATCTCAGTAACCTTTACATTCCCGCTCACTGGATCGACTACGACTACACGGTCTATGAAGCGATCTCAGCCAAGAGTCGACGCGAAGTAGCCACCAAAACACTCGATCAGATCGCCAACGAACGCAGCGATATACCACTGCCGGACTTCCTCTCACTCGACACGCAGGGCTCGGAACTCGAAATTCTTCGGGGCTCCCCCGCAGCCGTGGACGCCGCCGTCTGCATAGTCACAGAGGTCGAGTTCGTTCCGATCTACCAAGACCAACCCCTGTTTGGCGAGATATCAGCTTTCCTCGTCGGCCGCGGCTTCGTCTTCGCAAGGCTGTTTCAACTGCTTAATGGTTCCCTATATCGTGCCCCTCTGGGTCTGCGCGGTAACGGCGTTCCTGTGACAACCGACGCCCTTTTCCTGAAAGATCCCCGAGCCATCGGCACATCTCAGCGCACAGCCGCGGGCAAGGCCGTGAGCCTCGCCAAATTAGCCTTCTTCTCTGTGTCGCTTGGTTATGTCGAGCACGCGCTCTGGGCATTGAATGAAGCCGAGCACTGCGCCTGGCGCGAACTCGATCTCGCCGAACCTTGGTTCAAGTTCATGCTGAGATTTTTCGAGTTTTCCGAGCAATTTCCAAAGCTCATGCCGGAAACTTTCTTTGAACGCCATGCTGACACTGCAATTGGCAAGGCCGAATTCTCACGGCGTACTGCGGTGCATGCAGGCGAACTCGAAAGTTGCTTGACAGGGTTGCTGACACTGTTGCGGGTCCATCACTTCGACGAAGCGGCGGAGGCATTGTTGCGGCAAGCGGGAATCGACCAGAATCGTCTTGGTCTGCCACCGCTATCGGCGGCAACTTAACAAATAGTGGGGCAGATTGAGGTCGGACTCTTAGCTGTTTCACCTATCAACGACTCTCTTCCCACAGACCACGGCGTCGGCCACGGCGCATTTCGATGGGCCATACCACCGCGACCAGACTTAGGGTGGCAACCATCATCACTATTGTCAAATGAAGGCTAAAACGAGGCCATGCGCCCGCGACGCCTAGCCAATCCACCAACATCAAGGATCCATTCAGCGACAGCAGGTGGGTTATATATATCGGATACGAAAGATCGCCGAGCAGGGCGTCCCACTTACGCCCATCTGTGGCGTGGAAAAGGAATGGAACAATTAGTGTCATAGCAACAAAAAAAAGCGGATCAAGTGTCACATCGATTAGCTTTTGATTGACGTAATAAAGAGATGAGAACCCTCTCTCATAACCAATAAGCAGCACGGCTGACAACGGAATTAAGGGAATAAAATACTTGCGGTCTGGCAGACTATGCCTGAGTGACTTGTAGAGGGAAAATGCCACCATGCCGAGCATGAAATAGACTATTTCTGCAAGTACAAAATTTCGCCCCCACGACGTGGCCCCTAACCCCATAGCGATAATTGCCACCTTGATGCCGAGTGAGACAATCAGGCTCCCTACGACTGCTCGCCAGCCAATGAATGCGAGTATTGGGGCGATCAGGTAAAAGATCACTTCAATGCCCAACGTCCACGCTTGGGATACCACCGTCAAGCTCACGAGCGACGAGCAACCGGGCAGGTTATACGTGCAGAGAAGTTTACCGAAGTCCAGGCCAATAAAAGTGAGGTTGGAAAATACGGCTACAACTAATTCCAGCCACGACCTTTCAGAGTCAGCAACTCGCGAAAAAACCGCACCACTTACACTCGCAAAGGCCGTGACGTAATAGAAGATGAGGGTTGCACCGATCGTAGCCCAGTAAAGGGGCATCAATCTCATTAGCCGGGCTTTGTAAAACGCCAATGTATGGCCACGATACTTGTCTTCAAGAACCATTGCCATGTAAAAGCCGGAAAGCAAGAAGAATAGTTTGACGGCCACAATCGCTGCACCAGCTCCACCAACTTGGGCACCCTTATCAATATGGATATGAGCGATTACGACTGCAAGTGCAAGGATTAACCGAAGGGTTCCCATGCTGACTGGACTATTGCGTAATGAAGGGGTAGATGTCCAAGGCCCGTTCGAGCGCTTGGCCAAGAGTGACATTTTGGTTCTTATACTCCCACAGGGACAATTGCGAAATCGCCTCCTTTGAGTCCGCTTCGAAGTATTGTCGGCAATATTCAGGTGCCAATGTGTCTTCTGCTGCCTGATTGTTTTGACCAGCATGTCCCGGCACCAAGGATTGTGATGTCGGCCAACCAGTAAAGAAAGACAGCAGTTTCTTTTCCTTGCGTTCTTTGACTTGGTAAGTGGAAAAAAAGGCGGCCTTCATGCGCGCTGCTCCTTCGAGGTAATAGTCGCATCCCAGACGTACCGAATGAGCAGCGAACACCGCAGCCCAAGGCCAGTCGCTGCGCAATTCACGTAGCAAGGCCAACTGAAACCAGCAGTCGCCATGAGCCGGGTAAGCCGCCGCCACCTTGATCCATAAGGTTTCGGCCGCGTCGAATTCTCCGTCCTTCTTGTGTTCAAGCGCCCGATCGCAGGCATCCTGGTCACTTAGCCAAGCGCCATTGTCGCTAATCTTGCCTCTCTGAACAGATGCCCCGAAAGTTGCGTAATCCTGATGCAGGGGCAACTCCGGCAAGCGCTTGAGCAGCAGCAGTTCCTCTTTCGTGCAGCGATGCTCCAGGTCCGTCTTGCTAACCATTGCTAGGTAAGCGACCAGAAGCGCCCCGGAACGTTCGCTGCGGTTCATTCGGTAGTCGTTCCACAAGCGGAAGAGCGCGCCATCGATACCAGACTCGATGTTGAAATGGCCGATGTAATCAGTCAAGGTCGTAAGCCGTCGGGAGGAAATCGCGTTAATATCGATTGCAGCATCTGTCAGTTCAAGCACGCGCTCTGGACGTCCGGGGCTGGAAGTCGTCCGATCATCGAGTGCAATCCCGACCCAGTCCTCTTGCATGACAGCCTTCGCTTCACGAGCCGCATTCTGCTGCATCTGGGCAAGTACGTCCTTATCAGTTACCCGTCTTGCCAGTAAGCCAATCCCCTTCGGAAAATTGCGCATCAGCGGGCAACGGTGAACCAAGGGATCAATCTCGAAATGTTCGATGTCCCAATGATCATCAAGGCCGAACAGCCAGTCGCCGAGTTCTGTCCTGGCCACTGACGCCGGTGTCACCGGCGCCATGAAGGAATTGATGGAAAACAGCCGACTGACATAGCAGTCCTGCTGGACAATCCTCAGCCATGCATCGATGAACACATTAGGCATCTCGCCGAAGGACCAGGCGTTGATTGCCAGATCAAAGCGCCTGCCGGCCAGCACATGCGGGGCATCTGCCACTGGAACCAGGCAAAAGTCTGCCTCTACCGTCAAATCGCCAGCGCCGACTTTTTGCCATGTGATCGTTGCATCGGGGAAGGCCTCGCGCAGGTATATTTCCGCGCAGCGCAGCGACTCTGGTATATCTGTCAGCCAAAAGTGCGCCCCCGGATGAAAGCATTTCAACGTACGCGCAAGCCCACCATATCCGGAGCCTACCTCGAGAATGTCGAACCTACTCTCGTCACGGGTTGACGAAACCTCACCGAGTTGCATCGCATAGGCCACATAGCGCAGCAAATCGGGGCTTAGATTACGGTTGCCTCTGCGCACAATCGTGGCAGCCGGGACGATATCAAGTTCAACCAGATCGTCAGGCAAGTCACTGATTTCAAGATTGTAGCGATCTTCGAGGTGCTGCTGAAGCCACGACGCAATGGCGTTGTTGAATTCATGCGAGGGGTACGATGTGAATTGGGAGAAGTAGCCGAGTTCTAGAATCCGTCGTAGCCGAACTCCATCAGGCTGATCGGATGCCAGCAAGTCGGCCATATTTGCAGATGCTTGCTGCCAAACACTACCGTAGGAATTGTTTTGCATGGTCGCCAACCGAACTAACGCTCCCAGCCGTAAAACTCTAGCAGTTCATCCGAGACTAGGCGCTGAACAGAAGTAATCTGATCTGATAAAAGAGCTTGTCGCCATTCATCCGTTTTCCCTCCACGAAAATGCAACTTTCCGACGGTTGGAGACTCTGGATGGGTAAATAACTTTCGGTCTATCGAATAGAAGTCCAAGATTGAATTGAAATAGGCCGTAGGGTCATTCACTAGGTCTTCTTGTTTCAAGAAATGAACAGATGGCTTGATACTTTGATTCTGCACACCACTCATCCATGAGTTCAGATACTGAATCTGAAGTGGAAGAAACGTGTCAATAGCCCAATCGACTCTATCTTCCAAAGTTAGGTGAGATAGCACTTTGGCAAAGTTATTATGAGCCTGTCGGCCAACATAATCCGGGTCAGCGAGGTAGTGTGCCCACGATATCACCGTTTGTCTTGGGTCGCGAACATGAACCAATATTTTTTGCAAGGTATTGATAGCGTACGTAGTAAAAGGTATTGGAAAAAAATGGCCTTGCACGACAGCTCCACCTTTGCCAATCAATTTAGCTAATTCCTCGGAATCGATGATTTCTGAGTACCCATCTACACCGGTCCAGGTACTTACTCGAACCGGCTGAAGAGAAAGACCAGATGACAAGCTCATCCAAATAAATGCTGACGCTGATTTTGGCAGAGTCGATAGGACGATTAAGAGTGGAGATTCTTGATCCTCCATTCTCGAGGTCAGTACGCGCGAAAGACTGTTTGCCGCTTTTGTGTCTGCCGTTTCAAGCTGGCTTCTGCCCAGAGAGATCAGTGAGCTAGCCCGAGGAAGGGAATCGACATCCTGAGCAGCCAGTCCAGCTGCCGTAAATAGATGCTTGGCAATTGTCAATTCTTTTACCGGTAATGCCAAACGAAAAGAAGCTGACTCAGTCAAGCCCTCAAGTGCTCTGGCTTTTTGCTGATGGAGACGCCAATCGAGGGGAAAGTCAGCCAAGGCAATGTCTGAAAGCTGGTTGGCCAAGTCGGCCTTGCCACTGTCGACAGCCTCGGCAATTTTGATCACAGCATCGTCCGAAGAAGCAAAGTGAGACAAGATGGGGGATTCCAATCGAGTGGCAGTCGACGTTTCGGTCTGGCGCACTTCCTGTATAACCGCAGCGCAAGTCCCTAGCGTGGGACACGATGTCACTACTGATGTTGGCTGGGCTGGTTCTTGTGAAGGTTTCTTTACAGGCTGTGGCGCGATAAATCGCGCCACAAGCCAATCCAGGATGCTACTGGGTGCTGGCATGACAGCAGCCTTCGGGTCAGGACTGTCCTGTGGACCAAAATCATCGAGGTTCTTGAGCCGGAAGGTCCGCCCATTCATATTCAGGAAGTTATTGATACCTGCCACGACTTCCTGTTCTGTATAAGCTCCTGTTGCAACAAAGGGGCGATATGAGCCAATTAAGAGCTGCGCCAGGGACAGGCCTCGTTTGTCATCATTGAAGACAGCGTCAAAAGGGACCACAAATGGCCAACTTGTCTTCTTCTCGAGAACCGCAGTGATCAAGGACGACACGCCAACGATGTTCCTCAGCCCTTCCATGTAGTCGAGATAGTCATGAAAGAAATTGCCGCGATCCATTGCAGATTCGTCACAGGTTCTGGTTCTTACACTCAGGGCTTTGTAGCTGTTCATCCAGATTAGGGCGTGCCAGAATTTAGGTGTCGGGTTCATCAGGCCATGGTTGCCAAGGCCAAACAGCGGCACGTCGTTATAGAGAATTCCCCCTTCGGCGCACATCTCGTGCATCAGTGCGAAAGTAGCGGCCGGACTGGCAAGGTGCTCGGTGGTCCCGACGTTAACCACCAGTCCGTATTTGCTCCGCGGCCGTGGGATGTCAAAGCGTGCCAAGTCAACGCGGAGCGTGCCGGGGCGCTCGTCAACATCTATGCAGGTATAGGAAAAACCGGCGCGCGCATAAACTTCGCGCGCCTCAATGACCGTCGGAAATTGATTAATAGCTAGAAGCTTCCCGCTAGAGTTGTGTTTGCTGATGAATCCATTCAACTGCTCAAGTTCGGCGGTCGAGCCTATCGATACGTCCTGAGCGCCTACATCGAGCACCTCCTTCGAGGGAAGTTCCAGATTTCCGATTTCCTCAAACATTGCTGGGGCGTAACCCATACTCTATCTCCCTTTTGCTTCTCGCCTCTTTGCTTGCTGGCGCGGTAGAAATGTTAATTTAAGATCTTGATTGTGTCCGTCGCTGGATTGAATACTGGGCCATACTGTTTTACTGACGAGACCGAGAGAGTGCTGCCAACATAACTGCCGTAACGTTCGGCGATATTACGGTAGTAAGATCGGGCGTCGGCAAGACATTCTTCAGATAATTCAGGCAACATGCCTAACGCTTCGGCAGTCAAATTGCAAATATCCTCGGCGGTGTTGTCCCGTAGCAAGATGCCCTCTGGCAGATCGGACCAGTTTTGAATGAAGGCCACGCCAGATGCAAAGATTTCTTCGATAGTTAGATGGCGTCCACGCTTCTCATCCCAGAATAACTTCGGCAGCATCAGGTCCTGACTGGGCCATAAGGGGAGCCCAATCGGTAGCCAGTTGGAGAAGACGCAACGCACACCGTAGATAGCAGGTATGGTGGCGAAACCAGAGTTCGTGCCCAAGAAAAAACGGCAGCCAAGAGGGATCAAGATGTCCGCACGAGGCGTCTTGAGCGTACTGTGAGCGTAGTCGATGACTCCCAGTATCGGTGCCAGCGGCTTCATCGTCGGATCGCCCATTCTGATCACCCAGCCACCACTTTTCACGATCAGGTCGATGGCCGGCAGATAATCGTTGATATCAGCATCCCGCATGCTCGGGTAAAGCGTATTCCAACCTTTGTGGAAACCTGGTTCTCGCACATGCAGACAAACGTACCACGCCCCTTCGGGTAGCCCAAGCAATCTTAACGCCCTGTCAATAAAGTTCCGCTCGCCATCGGTGACCGAAAGCACTGGTGGCCGATGTTGCCGCTCCCATTCCTTCTGAATCTTGTCCGCCGCATGGGTGTAGCCCCACACCTCGCCATCTGGAAACTCGAACTCCGAGAAATCGTCGATCATAGCAAAATGTTCCGCTGGCGTTAGCTGGCTCCAGCGACGCTTGCCATGGCGTTTGGCCCACCGATCATAGTCGGACCTCAACTTTCCGTTCTCGATGAACTCGATACCAGCTTCGCTCAAGCGCTCACACAGGTAGTTGCCGGGCACGCCGCTGATATCGTTGTGTGCGACAACACGAACTTCCGCATCTCTGTAGAGCTTGTTGTACTTAGCGTAGAAGTCGAGCATCGCCACATGGCCGATGGCGGCAAACCAGGAACCGCCAACAATGCGGTAGATGGGTCCAGACTCCTCGCCGAGGATGAAGCGTCGCAATTCTCCGGCCTTTCTCCAATAATGATTCGCCCGCTCGATCTTGCCGAGCATGAAGAATGTGATGCCGGCGTCACGAAGGAGTTGCAACCTGCGTTCCAAGGGAAATCTATCCGATGAATGTTCGATCAGATCCTCGAAGGACACGCAGGCCAAAGGAAGTTTGCCCGCCTGGAAGAGTTGGTGCGCCAAGGCATACACGGTCTCGTGATCCAACTTTTCGGCCAATAACGCTGCACGGAAAGCGGCTGGTTGTAGCTGCGAGGTCAATCCTTTGTCGGCTTTGCCCACGGCCAGATAGAGATAGGAGCGCAATGTCCGGTTTTTGATGTGAGCGCGGTGTCTTCGCTTGGGTTCGCGGCGGGATACATGGCCTATGAATCTCAGCGCTCCAACACCCAGCACTGCGTCGGCGAGTTGAAACGGAAAGTAGCCGATACCGCGGACAAAGGGATTGCCCGACAGTTGCGATTCAGCCAATACGCTCAATATCCAGACGCTTGGACGGCCAAGAAAGGCCACATAGAGTCTGGCGATAAACACCTTGATTCGGGAAAACATATTTTCTCCAGTGACTATCGTGAAGCTTTCCAGTCGTTAACCGATTGGCGCAACCGTGACGAATATGAAACGGATTCGGCAGTACCTTCGGCTGGCGAAAAAGGAGCCCAATCGGTCTGTGCCGGATCAAAGGGGCCGTTGGTCGTTTCGTGAATTACCAGAACCGGACAGTTGATTAAGAGGGTGTGGTAGCGCGGGCCGTCAAGTCGGTAGTAGAAATTGGCGTTCGGGCCCAACTCAATCACATCTTCTATGCTCCCCTGCTCCGAGAGGATGACAATGTCAGCGCTGCCCTCGATTAGATGGAAGGACTCGACCTTGCCATGGTGCCGGTGGGGGCGCACATAGCTGCCGGTTGCAATACCGATCAGCATCTCGTGGAGATTGTCGCCTGAATCCTTGTGTGCACAGATGCGAGCGCGGCCTCTGGGATTGCACAGGGCGCGGTCACGAATGAATTCGACGGCTTGCCGATCCAGGCGAACTATCTCGTCGGCGGCGACATAAACCTCGTCGTTGATTTTATTGAGTGGCAAAGAGTTCATTGTGCGTCTCTAAGTAACAGGGAAAGCCGGGATGAAACGGCCTCCGGTTTTGAAGTAATCGGTGAGCTTCTGGCGGACGCGGATTTCGCTCTCAGGACTCAGGGTCGAGACGCAGGTGCGAATATTTCGTGCCGCTAGTTCCGAGGAGGGCACAATGGGCAGATGTGAACCCGGCATGCACAGCCCGGTCTTTTTCGGATGGTCGTCAATCACACAATCGATGAATGGCGTCAGATCCATGAAGTTGATGAGCTTGACTGCAAGATGGCCAGCACCAAAGACTGCGAGCGTTTCTCCTGATGACTTCAACGACGTGAGGGTAGTATGCCAACGGGCCTTTTCCACCGGATAGCTCTCGGCGAAGGCCTGAAGGTCGCCCAAGGTGCCGCGATTGGGTTTGCCAATCCCAGGAGCACTGGAATCGAACCGCAATACCGCGACCAAGGCATCCTCGGAAGGATAGTAATAACGCTCGAAACGAACGACTGTCGCACTGACCCGATTTGCCAAGTTTCGGAACGAGGATTCGGTGAAGTAACTGAAATGTTCTTCCCAGATAAAGGCATGGTGTGACCGATGCAGGATGCGCTCGTTGTCCGGAAACTCGACAACCATATAGCCACCGGGAGCCAGCAAGCCGCGCAGGGCAGACAAAAAACGCGCCGCTGATTCGGCGTGTTCGACCATGTGTCGCACCAGCAGAACATCGGCGGTGCCATATCGATTGCGCAGGGTATCGACGACGGCGGAGTCTGAAAGGCTGTGCTGCAGAGTTTCCAAACCGAAGTGCCGGGAACAGGCAGGCAGATCGTCCGGTTTTACGGAGGCAACTTGGCGAAATCCCTGTGCAGAAAGGCGCTCCAGCGTACTCTGGTCCTTGTAGCAAATACCGAGGACGCAGGCATCCACGTTGATGCCCGGCAGGGCAATGAGTTTTTCCGTCAGATCGTCAAGGTGGCCTTCGGGTTCGCTGTTGGCGAGCCAGTCGAAGCGCGGCCGGATCGCTTCGATGGGCATACGATCCATCAGTTGTATCGTGCCGCAGTCGTCGCAGTAGCCGAGGCTCAGCGAATACCGTTCTTCTTCGCTCTCGCTCCCCGGGAGCAAAAAGCGGTTGGAGGGTGGTTGTCGACCCAAATCCAGCGAACGCTGGAGCGAGCTACCTTCGCAGACGGTGCAGCAGACGGTCATTACTCCTCGCGCCTACGCTTGCCGACACACAGAGCGAAAAGGTACTGCGCCATGGGCTGATAGCCGGTGTGGATGACTTCGTCGTTCATGGAGAACATGAATACATTGTCAAAGTACTCAAGCATGAGCGCCTTGAACTCTGGTCCCTTCTTGCAGTTGATATGCCCGATCTTGCTGAGCGGGGCAGCATAGGTTTGGGATTCAAGCGATGGCATGCCGATAATCAGCACTCCTTCAGGCGTCAGACTGGATACGATGTTGTCAAGGAATCGACGTTCGCTGGCTTGCTCGATGTGTTCAAGCACATCGAGGGTATAGGCGCCATCAAACTCGCCAGGTACCGGCCCTGAAAGCATGTCGTGCACTGCCATGGTAAAGGGCCATGCTGGGTCGGCGCGCTCCAGAGCATCCTCGATAAACAGGGGGTCGATATCCACGGCGTGCAGTTCGCCAACTTCCTGCAATACGATACGGACGGGAAAAGCATCACCGCAGCCGACTTCGAGTACACGCTTTTTACCTGACAGCATCTTGGCAATGAACTTATAACGGGCGAGAACGAACACCAGGCGCTTGGGATCGCCATGCCAATTGGCATTCTTTTCCACCCCGAGCCGGGTCAGCCCCTGCTTTTCCTTGAGTTCGATATGCCCCTCGTATTGCCGCTCAACTGTCCTTGCCATGCCGTTATTCCCTCCGTGATTCGCCTTGTTACGTGCTACTTGGTTCAAACCGGAACGGCAGACGACCAAGCGGGTCTGCGTACCAGGGAAAGATAAGAAGTCTCCCGACCGAACAGTGATCTGAAATGCTTCATGTGCGATACCGCATCGACCGCGCCAGCAGGTAATCCAAAGGCAAGGTCTGCAAACTCCTGCAAAGCCTTGACGGCTGGCAGTTCAGCGGGCAAGACCCCAATGAATTCGAGCAGCAGCTTCCGTACCTTTGTCGCTGCGGATGAGACATGGTCAATGTGGGCTATGTGTGCGTCTTCATGGGCTTCGACAGCAGCGAGAATCCCGTAGGCAAGCAGTTCCATGCGATTGGTGGTGTCAGGATCGCCCGGGGTTACGGGCTGCCGGTAGTCCAGATAGTTGTGGGCCTTGCGCCAATATTCTTCTAGGATATGTCCATTGATCCACTTGCCCTCTCCTGCCAAAGACTTGAACCAGCGCCAGTCCTCGGCAAAGGATGGGCTGGCACCAACGACATCGAAGCGTGCCCGCAGTCGCTCGATGACCGCTGGGATACTGAGACACAGACCAAAATAAGCCGGGTTAAGCATATTGTCCTGAACCCAGTCACGTGTGTTTCGCGTCATGGCACCTAGCGTATTCAGGTGCGGAGCGAAGGCTTCTTCGAGAACCGCTGATTTCGCCTCGAAATCCAGATTGGGAGAAACCAGATAGGGCACCAGATAGCGTCTCAGGAGGTTGGGAACAAAACCAATCGGTGCCACAGTGGTTACGACCAGCGCACCGCCGGGTGCCACCATGTGACTAAGCTTGTCGAGTAACGCGAGCTCTTGGGCGGAGTTACCCAGCCAGTTTTCGCATAGAACCACGTCGAAGGATTCTGCCGGCTCGAAGTCCTGCAGGGTATGCATCACGATCTCGGGTGCGATATGCGGCAAATCGAAGCCTGCATATGCGCCACGAATATGCTCGACAGCGGTCGCGTTGGGTTCTAGAAGGAGCAGCCGCGCTGGTTGGAGCTGGGCCAGGTAGAGGCTGTTGTGACCCGTGCCTGCCGCCACTTCCAGAACTGTGGCGCCCTTGAAAGCGAAAGGCAGGATACCAAGCTTGTTATAGAGTGCTTCACGCCGCTGCAGATGAGCGTCCATGCTGCTCAGGTCATAACGTACCGGCGCAATACCGTGCTGGCGGTAGTACTCGAGATGATTTTGTCGTTTGGTCATAGTCACGAAGATGTCCAACTCCGTTACGGGATCAAATCGATATCGGGCAGAGGCACCAGAAACCTGCCACCGCGCCGGATATATTCCTGATGCTTGGCCACGATAGGCTGCGTATAGCGCCAGGCCAGAATGATGATCAGCGCAGGCTGCTGCTGAAGGACGCCCGCGCCGGAATATACGGGCAGGTCGTAGCCCGGCCCCTCGATCCGGTCCTTGAAGGGCGTATCGTCGAGCATGAAGTCCAATTTATCCTCCAGTTCAAATTGGTGGATAAGGGCAGCGCAACCGACAGAAGTACCGTAGGCGGCGATAGCTTGGCCGCCAGCACGGGCTTCAGCAATCAGGGTATGCAATCTTGTCTTGAGGTCGATTACCTTGGCGCTAAAGCGCTGGTGGTAGGCGGGATCATAAAGACCGGTCGTGTTTTCCAAAGCAATCAGTTCGCCAACTCTTGCCGAGACCTGCCGTGGACCGCCCTTGTGCTGAATCCAGAAGCGAATGGATCCGCCTTTAGTTGGGATGCGCTCGGCGTCGAAAACCTCCAAGCCGAAGCGGGCAAAGGCTCGCACTACCGGCCGCACCGAGAAACAGGAGATATGTTCGTGGTATATCACGTCCAGCAATGTGTGTTCGAATACGTCGAGAGCGTACTGTGTTTCGAAGGCATAGGCACCGTCGTCCGTCAACAGGGTCTTGACGCCCCGGATGACATCCTCCAGATTGTCGATGTTGGCCATCACATTGTTGGACAGAATCAAATCAGCGCGGCCCACAGTCTGCGCGAGATCGCCAGCCAGGCGCTCACCGAAGAAATCTGCCTTGGTCGGAATGCCACGTGCTGTGGCCTCTGCCGCTATCACGCTTGCCGGGTCAACACCCTGCACACGCATGCCCTTTTCTTGGAAGAAGCTGAGTAGCGTGCCATCATTACTGCCGAATTCGACAACAAGACTACCAGGCTGCAACTTCAACCGCTCGACCGCTGTGTTGCACAACCCACCGAAATGCTCGGCCAGACCCTTTGAAATGACAGTGCGATAAAGATAATTACGATAGATCAGCGAGGGGTCGACCACATGGATCAATTGGATAAGGCCGCAATCGCGGCAAAGATAGGTATCCAAAGGCGCCACGGTCGTAACTACAGACTTGTCGGTTACATTAACGTTTGGTGAAACAATTGGTACCTTGGCCAGGGGCACACTCAACTCAATGAAAAAAGATCCGCAGCAACGGCAAGTCTTGCGAATATGAACAAGTTCAGTGGACACTCTTTGCCTCCAGATTACAAACTTGACGCCAGATGGCTTCGATCAATTGTAGGTCATCGAGGGCATCAACACCGCTGGTCAACGGCTGAGTACGCTCAATCAGGTCGCCAACAAAGGCGTGGGCCTGGCGCTTGAAACTCCAGACATTTTCTACCAGCAATTCCCGCACAGCGGCAGCATTTGTGTGCTCGTTAATTGTGACACGCGATGCCCGATCGATAGCCATTGGAGAGGGTATTTCCAGTAATAGCCTGCCTTTTTCAAATACGAACTCGGCACCCTGTATCCAAGTACCCGCTGCACTCTTGGCCAATTCGAATACCACCGGTACACCTGCGTGCTCAAAAGTCGCGGTAAGCGCGCCACCACTAGGAGCGGTAGCGCAGATTAAGTGCAAATCGTCTGGGAAAAAATAGTGCATCAGATTAATGTCATGACTGGCAGCATTCATAAACCAGGCATACTCATCAGCACGACTCCGTGGCAGCCAGTCTGGTGCAGTAGGCCAAGTTTCGAAACGAACTGGACGGCTTTCCTGTGGTCGCTTGTGGGGAGGTGGTGGTAGTGCATAGTCGCGCGCAAAGTCATAGAAACGAGAAAACAACAGTGAGCCAAACTCGCCGCTATCTTGAATGCGTGCAAGTTCCCGTTTCGCGACTTGCACACCCGGGTCGTAGCGTTTCATAAATGCAACGCCAATGATCCGGCAATATGCCGTTGCAGCACGTACCAACCGCGCTGCCTGCTCTACCGTATGAGCCATTGGCTTCTCTACAATAACGTCCTTGCCGGCTTCCAGCGCAGACAGCGCCAGTGGCCCAGTAGCAGGCCGAGGAGAAATTATGACCACCGATGTAATGAAAGGGTCAGAAATAAACTCTCCAATACTATCTACCACCCGACTGATGCCGAAGTGTTCTCGCAGATGGCGAACCAATGACGGTCGTGATTCAGCAATAGCCCGAACCTCGCATCGGCTGTCAGCAAGATAGAATGGCAAATGGGCAATTTGGCTAATCATGCCCCCACCAACAATGCCAATTCCGAGTTTGCGACTCACTACCCCTCCCTTCGCCTGACGGTACCTTGGACTAATACCGAGAACAACAGCCTGGACAACACCAATGTTTTAATTGAAAACTATTTCCCAATAGTTAGCGAATTTGGCACCTTGAGATTCATTGTGGTCGTGCCGACGAACATTTCGATTTCGAGAAAGACGCGTCGAATCGATGATTATCTTCGGAGAACTCACCGACGGACCTATACTTGCTTGTCTTGCTTGTCCTATTAGTGCGCGGTTACCTTTAGAGGCCTGATCCTTTGCTTAATCCATGCTCACAATGACGCGACCTGCCTCGCCGCCGCGAACAACATCGATCGCCTCATTTATCTGTGTGAGCTTGAATTCGTGGGTGATAAGACCGTCGAGTTTTAGCTTGCCGTTCTGCACTAGCCGAGAATAGCGAGGAATCTCGAGATGTGGTTCAGCGTCCCCTCCATGCGACCCTCGCAGAACCTTCTTGAAATGCAAGGGCAGAGTGTAAATCGAGACGTTCTCGCCTTTCCTTGGCACACCCACCAGAATAGTCTTGCCGTCTGCATGAGTCAGTCCGTAAGCTTGTTCGATCACACGCGGGTTGCCAGTGGTATCGACGACTACGTCTGCGCCACCTGCTCCGACAATCGTTCGAATCTGGTCGTCGATGTCGGCAATCTTGCGTGAGTTTAAAGCATGCGTTGCACCAAAACGTTTGGCCATCTCGATTTTGCTATCAACAATGTCAACGGCGATCACCGGATTTGCTGACACCATGGCCGCGGCCTGCACTGTATTGAGGCCTACCCCGCCGACACCAAATACCACAACTGATTGGCCAACCTTGACGGCGGCATTGTTGTTGATGACGCCGAAAGCGGTGGTCACGGCACAACCGAAGAGCGGCGCTAGTTTCAGGTCGAAATTATCAGGAATTGGCGTAACGCGGTTTTCAGAAACAATAGCGTAGTCATTAAAGGTGGTTACCCACCCGGCATTGACCTTTCGACCATCCCAGAAATAGGTCGGCGTCGGCGACTGGATGCCGTTACTTTGGCGCCAGTGCATCACGACCTTGTCACCGGGTTTGACGGTACGAACGCCCTCGCCGACTTCCAATACCGTGGCCGACCCTTCATGGCCGAGCAGGTGAGGAAGGAACTTGTCTGGCCCCTTGGCACCATCAATTTCGTTGATTTGTGCGCCGCAGATGCCGCTGTAGTGCACTTTAACCAGCACTTGTCCGTAGGAGAGTTTTTCCGGCAGGTCAAGTTCGACAATTTGCAGGGGAGTATTCAGTTCGACAAGAACTGCTGCCTGGATTTTTTTTGGTCGCATGGATGCTAGCCCAATCATTCAAAATAGATGAATTCGTAGTCGCCGGTATAGCCGAAATGGTTGTAGAGCCAGATCCATTCTGCCGTGTCAAAGAATGACTCACAGGTTAATGCCCAACACTGGACATTAAAAAGCTCCTGTTCATTTCGATAGCTCTCAAGCATCACGTAGCCCTGCTTGCCGACCCGCTCAACCTCAGACAATGCAGTAGCCAGTTCGAAGAGACGCAGATTATGGAAGCACCCCAGCGAAATTACCAAGTCGAATTGTTTATCACCGAAAGGGTAGCGATCCTGAGCTCGGTAGGAAAAAAGCTTGTCCTTGATATCGGGATGTGCATTCGCCAATCCGTGACGCGAAATATCAAACCCAACAATTTCCAGACCGGGTTCGAGCTGAAGCATTTCATATAGAAGAAATCCCTTGCCGCAGCCAACGTCAAGAACTTTCGAGCCGGCCTTCAGATTATAAGTTTTGATCAGAGCTTCAGCTACCGGCTTCCAACGACCAGGCATGAACTTGTAACCTCCGTAACCGTAGCGACGATCGCCATCCCAATAGTCGGCTTCGTATTCCTTTGCCTTTAGCATGCAATTGACTTTGTCATCAATCATTCGCGCTAGATAGTCGCGGCGAGTTGCCGTATGCAATGGAGTTACAAAATTCCTCAGTTGTCCCATGTGTTACTCCTATCAACGATAAGTAAAGGTTTATATGCCAAGTAGGGTGTGGCAGGTTGTCACAATCTCTGCAGAAGTAATTCCGTAATATTCCATCAGTTTGTCTTGAGAGCCATATCTGTCTGGAAAAACGTCGGGGATTCCGATGCGCTTGAAACGCTTTGCGGGGTCGAAGTTGGCTTCGGCAACGAGTTCCGCGATGGCCCCTCCCAAGCCACCGAGGATCGTGTTCTCCTCGATGGTGATAATAGCGCGAACCGCCCGCGCATGATCGAAGAAGGCTTCAGTATCCAAGGGCTTGATGGTTGGCATGTGCAGAATCGCGGCGGAGATTCCTGAACTGGCGAGACTTTCAGCCGCCTCCTGGGCCAGTTTGAGCGTAATGCCCGTCGTCACCAGCAATACGTCATTGCCTGGACGCATGGGCAATGCCTTGCCGATCCGGAAAGGAACATCGTCGTTAGTGACAATGGGATCATAGCCTTTGCCCAAACGGATATAGATCGGTCCAGGATAGTCGACGGTTTGCAGCATCAAGCGGCGCATCTCGTCGGCGTCGGCTGGCGCAACGATGGTTATGTTGGGAATGGCGCGAAAGATGGATATATCCTCGATGGCCAGATGCGTCGGTCCCAGCGGCGCATACACCACCCCACCGCCATTCCCGATAAGCCTCACCTTGAGGTTGTGCAGACAGACATCGACCACGACTTGTTCGTAGCAGCGCCGGGTCAGGAAGGTGCTGATGGTGTTTACATAGACTATCTTGCCTTCCAGTGCCATGCCACTCGCCATACCAACAATATGGGCTTCTGCAATCCCCTCCATGAAGAAACGGTCGGGCATTTCCTCCTGAAAGTTCTTTAAGGTGCCAAAGCCCAGATCGGAGCCGACGAAATAGATACGCTCATCGGTTTTTGCTAGTTTGTAGACTTCATCGAGACAGGTTTCGCGCATGGTTCAGTCCTCGATTGCGGCAAGCAGTTGCTGGATATCTGCGTCCTTGATGCTGCTCTTGTGATGCCATTTGAGATTGTGCTCGGCAAAGGCAACGCCCTTGCCCTTAACAGTATGACAGATGATAGCCGTTGGCTTGTTATGCTGCAGCGGCAGTTTCGTCAGTAGGTGCTCTAGGGCTGCCACGTCATGGCCGTCGACCTCCTCTGTTGCAAAGCCGAAGGCACGCCATTTGTCGGCAAAGGGTTCCAGATCAAGCACCTCATAGGTCGACGCGTAGGACTGTAGCTTGTTGTAATCAACCATAACGACGAGATTATCCAGTTTGTGCTTGGCGGCGCTCATGGCGGCCTCCCATACCGAACCTTCGTTGCATTCGCCGTCGCCTAACACTGTGAAAACCCGATGCGGAGAGGTATCACGTTTC
Source organism: uncultured beta proteobacterium (assembly GCA_903910495.1). Next base: position 8,546 of record CAIVZW010000593.1, on the reverse strand, counting down.
GCGCAGATAGCCATGCCGACGGAGATCGGCAAGCCATGACCCAAACTGCCCGTAGACACCTCGATACCGGGAACCTTGGGATCAGGATGACCACCGAGGATGCCATCAAACTTACAGAACTTGGTCAACTCTTCAGCAGCGAAGAATCCTTTCTCCTGTAGCATCACATACTGGGTGATGCAGCCGTGGCCCTTGCTCAGGATGAATCGATCACGGCCCGGCCACTGCGGTTTCTTAGGGTCATAGTGCATCACTGTGTCATAGAGAACACGAAGAATCTCGACGAGAGACAGCGAGGTACCGAGATGGCCGCGGCCACCGTGCCCCAGAACATGGACGATCCTAGCGCGGATATCCCGTGAGCGCCTGTCGAGAGTTACTTTGGAAGTGTCTTGTTTTGTCATATCGGTACCGTTCAGGAAAATCGTCTCATGCCTTGTTCAACCTTCATCAGGGTATTCCGTGCCTTATTCAACTGTGCAAGCAAGACGGATTCGACTTCGTCTATGGAACCATTGGCAAAACGACGACGGGCCAAGTTCTCCGGACGAAATTCGTTGAGCAGAATCATGCACCATTTAAGCCCAAATAGCGGGAAGACGGCGTGTAAGCGAAGGCCCAGGCCGTCTAAATCGCTGAATACTTCCATCAGGCGATCTGCATACCGATCTTTGAGTGTTTCTGCCATTGTCGAGCGTGGGTGCCACAGAAAATCAGAGACCATCTTGGCTGGATCGTCCCATCCGAAATATTCGAAGTCCAGAAAGCTAAGAACTCCATCATCACCCAGCAACGCATTGTGGAAGCCGAAATCAGATGGGCTCAAAGTACGTGCAGCCTGAGGAATCTCAGTCGAGTAGGCAACTTCACCAAGGTCTATACGGGCTCTACTCTCCCAACGGACCAGAGCCGGCGAAAACTGGTCGTGAAGGAATTGTGTCAGGTCCTGATAGATCAGCTTCTGGCCACTTACCCCTTGCAGCAGGTCGAATCGAGCACGGATGTTATCCACAATACCTGCCACGGAAAAAGCCGCTTCTGCCGCGAGGGGAAGAACCGCCGCGCCGGGTACTGTGGCAAGCGCCCTGAGACTGGCGAGGAAGTCGGTCAGCTGATTGATGTTTGCTTCAGTTACGTGTTCCGCGGGAATCTCGCTGCCGGGGATGTATTGGCAAACGGCGATCTGTCGATCGCGATCGGCCACCAATGGCTGCGGGATACAGCGAACATGGTTATCCCAAAGGAAACGCAGGCTACTAAACTCGGCGTCGAGCCGGTCACGGCCATCGGCGGTACGTTGAAAGTAGAACTTGGCAGCAAAACTTCCACTCTTCGTGTCAACCCGATAGACACGGCTGTTACCGCCGGCGCCGATTTTCTCAATGCCTGCTATTGGCTCGCCGAGCAAGCATTCTAGTGACACTGCTAGCTCGTCTTGCATCATTCAGAGACCGCCGCGCTCTGCCCAGCAGCGATAGATTGAATGTGGGCCAGAATTGCGGGCCACGTGGCAGCATCCAGCGCTCCCGGAACACTGGATGCCTCTCCATGCGAAACAAAATGAATCTTGCCGACATCAGGCGGAAACGTCGGCTCCAGAAAGGTCTCATCAAGGTCGTCGACGAAATGGCTAACCGCCAAGGTGGCAATGCGGGCGACCTTCTCCTCCCTAGTGGTTTCAAAAAACACACGCGCCGGAATTAGCCCTGTAATCGCTTCGTTGAAGAAACCATGCTTTGCCAGCCATTGCATGGCTGCCTGGCGAAGATTGACGGTAGGCGGGCCGAAATTGTTGTACTCAGTCTTGTGACTGACGATCCAGATCGGAATGCTTTTCGCCCGACAAAATCTCAGGAAATCCAGGACACCGTCCATGGGTCGGGCTTGCGCCATACCCTCGCCATAGGCATAGGTCTGGAGTCGCCGCCAGTGGCTTTCGCCATCAGGTAGACTGCGCAACTGATCGCGGACGATCTTCTTGTTTCGTCTTAGTCCGGCATCGATTAAACCCCAGCCTACAGCGATATCAGACATCAACTCGTCGTAGCTCACGATGGTGTTGTCGAAATCCAAGCCGATCCGAACCGGATTGAATTCCGGTCGGATTGAACCCGCTCCCATAGCCATGATTTGATCGAATTGATGTCAGCGCAACCGGAATCGCTGCATCCGCTTGATGTTGTAGTAGGCATCATCGGTCATTGAGTTTGGCACCTTGCCCGCGTCAAATGCCTTACGTAGGTCGCGTACTGCATCTTCAATTGTTCGGGTTGGCACAAAGCCTTGTTCACGGCGAATCTTCTCGGAGGAGACATGGTACGAGCGATTGTCGTTAGTCGGCGTGGTGACGATCTGAACCTTCTCGCCAATGACACAACGAACCATCTCGGCGATGTCCTTGACTTTGAAGTTGTGGTAGCCGACGTTGTATATCTTCCCATCAATTGCCGCATCCGACCATTTTAGCGCTTCAAGGTAAACACTCACCATGTCATCAATGTGCAGATTCGGTCGCATTTGCTCTCCGCCGAAAACGGTGATCTTGCCGTTATTGATCGCATGGGTAGTCAAGATATTGACTGTCAGGTCCAAGCGAAGGCGCGTCGAGTAACCACAAACAGTCGAGGGTCTGACTATCAATACCGTGAATCCTGGGGCGCGCTCCTTCAGGAGAAATTCTTCGCAAAGCGCTTTGTGCTTTGAATAGTCGGTCAACGGTTCGAGCGGAATATCCTCGGTAACGTCCGGAACATCCTTGATGCCATAGACGCTCGAGGATGACGCGTAAATGAACCGCTTTACGCCATTGCCCTTTGACACTTTCACCAGATCAATGAACGCATCGTAGTTGATCGATCTTGCAAGTTGTGGATCAAGGTCGTAGCTCGGATCATTGGAGATACATGCCAGATGAATCACCACATCGCAACCGGGAATCTCTTTCTCAAGCAGCGAACGGTTACGAATATCTCCCACCACTTCTTCAAGATCCGGATTACCCCTTTCTCCGTCAAGCACATTGTGACCATACAGATATAAATCCAGAACTTTGACCTTGTAGCCAGCCCCGAGGAGTTGTGGCACCAGTGCCGCTCCAACATAACCTGCACCGCCCGTGACCAGTATCTTTTTCTTTTCAGTCATTTTTGCTTATAGCCTTTTCTTGACGAGAGTTGTGAATATTGTTGAATCTGGCTGTGGAGAGCACTTCTTACATGCCTATGCGAAGACGATCCGCCAGGTTATGCAAAAGGAATTCATGGCCAATTTCGACGAAGCCATACTCATTCGAATCAAGCCAGATGTTGTAATGCCCAAGACTGCGCAAGATATTGACTGAATCGAACCCACTCAAAGTGAGTGTGATCCCACCAGCGTCGCGGAACGCTGTCACGGCGTTGATAATGTTGAGAGAGCGCCCAGAGCTACTGATGGCAATCAGGACGTCCTCTGGCCGGGCGAGAACAGAAAGGATGCCGGCATAAGCGGTCTCGTAACCATAGTCGTTCGCCATGCAAGTCATAAGTGAGGGATCATGTATGGTGCTTGCACGCAATCGCCCCATATTCAGAAAATCGGTCACTGCGTGGCTGGCGACTGCGGCACTTCCACCGTTGCCGATGACGAAAAGAGAGCTTCCCGACACACGGAGATTTTTGAGTATGCCAAGCATAATGCCCATGGCCGACTCTGTCTCCAAGGACACGCCATGATTGTCAGTCACCTGTGTCATGTTCAAGACACTAGCAAACTGGCTGATACGAGACTTGATATCCATCAGATTCATGGAGGTATCTGCATTCATCACTTCTGCTCCCCGAGATAGCGAAACCACGAGTAGGTGGCGGTCTTGATCGATTCTGGATCCCAAAGAGGGGCATCACGCCAATACTCGATATTGGCGACAACTCTTGACACACCCTCTTCGAACGTAACCTTTGGCTGCCAGCCCAACTCTTTCTGTATTTTTGTTATATCTGCCCAGGTGCAATCTGGCTCCCCCGGCCTTTTTGGGATATTGATAGTATCCCCTCCCAACAACTCCACCAAGCGATTCACTGATTGAGGTTTACCTGCCCCTATGTTGTAAGTTTGGCCGTTGTAATTCGTTTCAGCTGCTGCCAGAAACGCAGATGCAACATCCGTAACATAGAGAAAGTCCCTCGTTTGTGCTCCATCACCCACTACTGTGAATGGCTTTCCTGCAAGTTTCTGCTTCAAGAAAACTCCGAATACAGCACCGTAGGCTCCGGTGGTGCGTGAGCGTGTTCCATATGCATTAAAGATTCGAATTGCGTTAGCGGGCAGTCCATAGACTTTGTTCCAGTGCATCACTGCCTGCTCGCCCTGATTCTTGCTGAGCGCATAGGGATATTGCGGCGCAATGGGGGCCGATTCCTTCGTTGGCACTTCCGCCAGCCCATAACAGGATGAGGACGCCGCATAGACGAACTTTTTTACTCCTGCATGGCGCGCGCATTCAAGCATATGCACCGTTCCCTGAACGTTTGCCGACATATATTCCAGCGGCTTCTCGATTGAAGGAACAATATCGCCGATACCCGCAAAGTGAAATACGAATTGAGCCTCTTTGAAAAATGAATCTTCCGAGGCGTAGCTTCTAATATCCCGAAACTCAACCTTCACTTCCGGGAGAGTCGCCACGTGCGCCAAGTTAGCCTCACACCCGCCAACGAGGCTATCGATGACATGAACTACGAATCCCCGCTCCAGCAACAAGTCGACCATGTGGCTGCCGATGAAACCAGCACCGCCCGTTACTACTGCAATTGGTTTTGCCATTTTTATCTCACACTCGTGGTTTCTGACACAATCTTTCCATGCTCGAGCTCGATAATTTTATTGCATTGGTCGGTTATCAGTGCATGATTATGGGATGCAATGACGACAAGCCGAGCCTTTTCCATCATATGGGTAATCCTGGATTTTGCCTTCTGCACGAACTCGGCATCGCCAACGCTCAGCCACTCGTCCATCAGAATGATATCTGCATCAACGCTAGTCGCCACTGCAAATGCGAGTCGCATGGCCATGCCACTCGAATAGGTTCGCATGGGCAAATTCAGGAAATCGCCGATGCCGGCGAAATCGGCGATGTCGTCCACCAAAGCGTCGATCTGGTGATGAGATAGACCCATCAATCGGCCTCGCAGATAGATGTTTTCTACACCAGTCACTTCGGCATCCATGCCTAGTGTTATCCCGAGCATTGAGGTAATGCGGCCATCCACCGTCAAGTCGCCCGCCACAGGCTCATAAATCCCGGCCAGCACTTGTAGCAGAGTTGACTTACCAGAGCCATTATTTCCGATCAGTCCCACGCGATCACCTTCGTGAAACTCGAAGTTGAGGTTATCGAGCGCGCGAACCACGACACGATTAGCCGCGTCCTTTGCAAGGATTCCACCAGTCGCCAGATTCAAGAGGCTTTTCTTGAAGGAACGATGCCCCGTAAAACTGTAGATCGGGAACTCCACCACCAGATTGTGTGCTTGGATAACGGCCATGATCTCAGAGCCAGTAAGGGACTCTGGCCCGTAGACGGGCAAAGACAAGAAAAGCCCCCACATTGCCCAGCACCAGCAAGCACACGGTCACGATCCAACTTACCGCGTGGATTGGCTCTCCAAGTAAAGGCGCTCGAATCACCTCGATGAAATGGTAGAGCGGATTGAAGTCAGCGACGAACCGATTTTTTGGCCCGAGCATGTCGGCTCTCCATATGATGGGCGACAGAAAAAATGCCACCTGAACAATGTTGGTGACAAGTTGCGGTATATCGCGGAATCGCGCACTAAATACTGCCAGAAAAAGAACTATCCAGAACAGATTACCCAGTACAAGTAGCAACCCGAAAGGAAACAGCCAGATATCGCCCCAGTGTGCTGGCGGTAAAAATATCAACACCAGCACAATAATCAGGGCATTGTGGGCCAGCATGACAACATTTTTGGCAAGGAGCCGGAAAATATGGACAGACAAGGGCAACGCAACCTGCTTGATATAGCCTTCTGCGCCAACGAAAGTACTACCTGCTTCGTTGATCAAAGCCGAAATGAAAAACCAGATGATTAGGCTAATGGCGAGATGCTGGAGGTAGCTGGATACATTCTGACCGAGAAGTGCGCCGTACAACGGCCCCATTGCACCAATAAGAACGCCGGTGCTCACGGTTATCCAGAACGGACCGAGAAATGAGCGGCGATAACGCTGCTTGGTGTCTTGCCATGCAAGCGACCACCATAGGGGAGCTTTTGCGAGACCCCCAATGAGATCAAGCTGAGCCTTGCTCAAGTCTAAAGCGAATTTACTTCCTGTCTGCACAAGTTCTTTCTACTCTGGCAACTCGGATTGGCAGGCGAAAATTCCGTAAATAGAACACAACTGAACAGATCAAAAGCCTACTGGCTGGTTTATCTGATAACTGAGGGAAAGCCGCCTAGCTTCGCAACTGGCTCACACCAAGCTTGTTATTATTTGCGCGCCATTATATCGTAATCTCCACACTTACTGATCGCTCCTTGTATTCCCCTTGGCTGTGACAAGACTGTGACAACTACGACCAGAATCCTCGAAAGACTAGAGCAATACGAGCGACTAATGCGGCTCGACAAGCCGATCGGCATCCTGCTGCTGCTCTGGCCCACGCTTTGGGCGCTGTGGTTTTCCTCACTAGGAAAACCAGACTGGTGGGTAGTGTGGATCTTCGTGCTCGGCACGGTGCTGATGCGTTCGGCCGGTTGCGTGATCAACGATCTTGCCGACCGCGATTTCGATCCGCATGTGGCGCGTACCCGTGAGCGACCGCTGGCTTCCGGCAAAGTGTCGGCGAAAGAGGCACTGATCCTGTTCGGCGTGCTGGTGATCTGCTCATTCTGCCTGATCCTGCCCTTCCACAGCTGGTACCTCGTCGGCCTATCGGTCGTGGCCCTCTTTCTTGCCGCCAGCTATCCATTGACCAAGCGCTTCTTCGCCGTTCCGCAGGCGTATCTCGGCGTGGCTTTCGGTTTTGGCATTCCAATGGCTTACGCTGCGCAGCTCGATACCATCCCGATGGCCGGGTGGTGGCTGCTGCTGGCCAATGTGTTCTGGGCAATGGCCTACGATACCGAGTATGCGATGGTCGACCGCGTCGACGATCTGCGCATCGGCATCCGGACATCGGCCATTACTTTTGGCCGCTTCGATGTGGCGGCCGTTATGGCCTGTTACGCCATAACACTGGCGTTGATCGCCTGGGTCGGTTACCGGCAGCATATGGGGTGGATGTTTTATGCCGGTCTGGGAGTTGCCGCCACTATAGCCGCGTATCACTTCACGCTGATCCGGCAACGCGAGCCGGCGCGCTGCTTCAAGGCATTTCTGCACAACAACTGGATTGGTGCCAGCATTTTTTTCGGTATTGCGCTCGACTTTCTTTTGGCTCAAGGGACGTTGCGATGAGCAACGTATGACTGAGAGCCAGTATCCACGAGGGTCGCAGGGGAGAGAAAGAAGCGTTATCAATTCTGGCTTGTAGCTTTGACGACTGAGCCAGTAGGCAGTCACGCCAAAGCGAGACCTGATTAGCCACAACGTTCAGCCGAAACCCCAAAAATGTCATTCCGGGGCTGCCCGAGAGGGCAGAACCCGGAATGACGTGCTGAATTTTGTGGCTAATCACGATGCGAGAATAGTGATACAGCGCATTCCACTTGCCCTCACTGCGCTGCCGCGGCTGTGTACGATGATGGCTACGAGACGGTGCGCGAGGAGGTCACCTTCGGAATCGATTTGGCACGACTGGCCGATTGGTTGGATGAGGAATTCACCGGGCAAAAGCGGCTGCCAAACATCTATAATCCGTGCAATTCCAACATTCAATGTGTCAAATGCACGGATGGAAACGAAGCCACGAACAATCAAGCCTGTCATCGAAAAACTGCTAAGGCAGTTTCCCGCTGTTGTTCTTGTTGGCCCTCGCCAAGCAGGGAAAACAACCCTCTCATGGGAGATCGAGCGGGGAAGGAAGTCTACCCGTTGCGTGACGGAATTGAAGTCATGAACCCGATCCAGGCGGTAGATGTTTTATTGTCTCAGCAGCCAAAATGCTGAGACAATTTGTCTGGATAGACCACACTACTCTCCGACGCCATCCACACTGAACTCCGAGACGTTCCACACAAGTATCTGAAGAACTTATTATTGATCCGGCCCGCAAATGTATGAAGTCGTCCCCCAGGAGGACTTGAGCCCAAGGCCCCGTTGCCTGCGGGGCACATTTCCTTCGGTCACCTTCGCCGGTATGACGATAGTTTCATACTTCATCGGGCCGGAGCATTAATCGGTCGGAAATCCAGTAAAAACAGATGTCTTCAGCCTAACGGGCATGGATGAGGCGCCACCCAACATGATGAAAGACGAAGGCTTGCCCGTTTCCCTCACCCCCGACCCCTCTCCCAGAGGGCGAGGGGAGATTCAAGAGTCGCTCGTGCGACTTTCACGCTAAGCCCTCAACGCCAAGTGCGCGATGAAGCCCGAGCGCG
>CAIVZW010000592.1 GCA_903910495.1 uncultured beta proteobacterium | reverse complement strand
TCGGCGCACGCAGCAGGGTCCTCCGATGGGCAAAACACATTTCCGCATTGCCACCTTGACACTTCTCTTTTCCATTTATTATTTATTAAGGATCACTACATGAGCACCCTGGCAGAACAGTTACAGAAAATGGAAACGCACAGTTCCGTTTTTGAATCAGCCGTGCGCCAACTGCCCTTGCCCGTCTGTACCGCATTCGGTTCGGCCACCCGGCCGCAAGCCGTAAGCTTTGCCAACAGTCCGCGCGTACTCAGTACCAAGGACAGCGACAGTGTCGCGCGGAGCTTTCCGAACTCGGTGCAGGCTTCGGGCAATATCGTTCTTTCCTCTTCCGGAGCCAATCTTCGGGCTGCGCAAGGCAAGCGCGTTGCCGTCCTGTTCTCCGGCGGCCCGGCTTCCGGTGGCCACAACGTGGTGTGCGGAATCAAGCGCGTACTGGGCAAGGGCAATACCCTGTTCGGCGTCAAACCTGGTCCCAGGGGGCTGCTCAAAGGCGACCTGTTTGAAATCACCGACGCCGACATTGATTCCATCATCAATACCGGCGGTTTCGATTTCCTCGGCACCGACCGTACCAAGATCAAGAGCGAAAAACAGTTCCAGCAAGTGAAGGACACCTGCGTCAGGTACGATCTCGACGCCATCGTGATCATCGGTGGTGACGACTCGAACACCAACGCGGCCGTGCTCGCCGAGTACCTGTTCAAGGATGTGAAGGCCGATGGTTCCGGTGTCCAGGTGATCGGCGTACCGAAAACCATCGACGGCGACCTGCAGATCGGCGACCTGCTGCCGATTTCCTTTGGCTTCGATACCGCGACCAAGATCTATGCCGAAATGGTCGGCAACATCCTGCAGGATACCCGTTCCTCGCTCAAATACTGGCACTTCATCAAACTGATGGGGCGTTCCGCTTCGCATGTCACCATCGAAGTTGCGCTGCAGACCAAGCCGGCGGTCACCCTGATCTCAGAAGAAGTAGCCGAAAAGAAGCAATCGCTGAGTTCCATCATCGATCAGATCACCCACGCCGTTGTCACGCGTGCCGACAAGGGCCTGAACCATGGCGTCGTGCTGGTACCCGAAGGGCTGATCGAATTCATCCCCGAGATGCACGCCCTGATCGCTGAGCTGAACGATGCCGTGGCCCAGAATGCCGTGGAATTTGCCGGCCTCCATGACCTCGCCAGGCCGATGTTCATCCAGAACAAACTCTCCGCCGACAACGCCACCCTGCTGGCTTCCCTGCCCGATTACATCGTCAGCATGCTGCTGGCCGAACGCGATTCACACGGTAATCTGCAGGTGTCGCTGATTCCGACCGAGCAACTGCTGATCGACATGACTGCGCGCAGCCTCAGGGAAATCGATGCCAGTATTGCGTTTACTGCCCAGAGCCACTTTCTCGGCTATGAAGGCCGTTGCGGTGCGCCCACCCTGTTCGACGCCGCCTACACCTACAACCTTGGCCTGACGGCCGGGTCGCTGATTCTCGATGGCCGTACCGGTTACATGGCCACCGTAACCGGACTGACAGCCGGGGGTTTCCCGCAGGCGATTCCGCTGACCGGCCTGCTCAATATCGAGCGTCGTCATGGCCACGACGAATTCGTGATCGAGAAGGCGCTGGTCAAGATGGATTCGCCGGCGATGAAGTACTTCGTGTCACGCCGCAACGAGTGGGCCGCCGATGACCTCTTCGCCTCGCCCGGACCGCGTCAGTTGTGGGGCCCGGCGGCTTACCAGCAGCCGATCAGCGTGGCCCTGAATTCTGCTTCCGATTCGCTGGCATTCAAGATCGGCTGATCCGGATCCGCCGTCTCGAGAACAAGGCCGCCCCTAGGGACGGCTTCTTGCGTTGCTGGCCGGGGTGATGGGCTATCTCCACTCTTAAGCGGAAAGCCTACTTCACCGCGCAGGCGATCTTCCAGAGTTTTTCTTCCAGCGACGCTTCGGAGATCGAGTACCAACCCTCTACCGCGTTGTCGTCCGCGACGACCCGGGCGCCGTTGCCCATCGCACCGGCGTAGGACGTCGAGGCCAGATACTTCTCGCCTTTCCCGGCACAGTCATAGGCCGTGCGCACGATGGTCGACAGGTAAGGCGGATACCCCGGCTCGAGCTGGGGTTCACCCCAGCGCACGAGGTGCAATACCTGTGCCGTAGCGCCGTTCCGGTGCACCGTTGCCGGGTCAACAAAGACGCGCATGCCGTCATCAAAGCGCTCGATCTCGACCCATTCGGCCAGCGTCATTTCGGAGCTCACGACCAGCAATAGCGCGAGTATCAACTGTTTCGGTTTTTTCATGAGGCGCGATTCTACCGCGTAATGCCAAAAAGGAAACCAGGCCAGGCGTCGGACAGGCAGTAGCTCTGATATGGATGTTTGACCGGACTGCCGGCGTCGGGGATACTTCGCTTTTGCATAAATGCATCCCGTCCCCCGATAGGTCATCATGAAGATTACTGTCCTTGGCGAAGCCCGCTTTCCGTCCCCTCTGCCTTTCCATGTCAGCGACAAGTCGCGCGTTCTTTTCAATGCCATCGTCGACCCCGACGCCCCGGCGAGCGAGGAACTGCAGTTCGAAGTTGCCGGACCTCGCGCAAAGCTGTTCTTCGACCCGAAGAAAACCCGCGCCGGCATCGTTACCTGCGGTGGCCTGTGCCCGGGGCTGAACAACGTCATCCGTTCGCTCGTTCTGCAGCTCCATCATGGCTACGGCGTGCGCGAAATTCTGGGCTTCGTCAATGGCTATCAGGGCCTTGATCCCTGGCGCGGTGCCGAGCCGATCCCGCTCACGCCGGCGTTTGTCGAGAACATTCACAAGGAGGGCGGAACCGCACTCAACACTTCGCGCGGACCGGTCGATGTCAGTGTCGCCGTGGATAACCTGATCCGGCGCAAGATCGACATTCTCTTCGTTGTCGGCGGCGACGGTACCCAGCGCGGGGGAGCCGAAATTTATCAGGAAGCCAAGTCGCGCGGGCATGCGCTGGCGGTGGTCGGCATCCCGAAAACCATCGACAACGATGTCGCCTTCGTCTCGCGCACTTTCGGTTACCTGACTGCGGTCGAGGAAGCGGCGCAAGCGATCAATTGCGCCCATACCGAAGCCCACAGCGTGCACAACGGCATTGCACTGGTCAAGATCATGGGCCGCCATGCCGGATTCATCGCTGCTGGCGCGACCATCGCCAGTCAGGATGTGAATTTCACGCTGGTGCCCGAAGTCGCCTTTGCCCTCGAAGGCGAAAACGGTTTCCTTGCGGCGCTCAAGAAACGGGTTGTCGATCGTGCCCACGCCGTCATCCTCGTCGCCGAAGGCGCCGGCCAGCATCTTCTGGCCAGTGGCGGCGACCAGTACGATGCTTCGGGCAATCTCAAATCCAAGGACATCGGTGCCTTCCTGCGCGACCGTATCGACGCTTACTTCAAGGCCGAGAATGTGCCCTTCGCCATGCGTTACTTCGATCCGAGCTACCTCATCCGCAGCGTCCCGGCCAGCGCCGAAGACGCGATTCTTTGCGATTTCTATGCCCGCAACGCCGTGCATGCGGCCATGGCCGGCAAGACCGGACTGGTCATCGGCCAGCAGCACGACATCTTCACGCACGTGCCAATCGAGCTGCTGACCAATCGCAAAAAACAGCTCGACCTCAACAGCCCGGCCTGGCTCGGCGTGCTGGCGGCAACCGGACAGCACTTCGCCCAGTTTCCGTCCTGACTTCGCCTCAGGAAGCTGCCGGTCTGGCCTGCGCCGGGCCTTTGCGGATGAAACCGCAGGGCGCGCCAAGCGGAACGAGCACGCGGCCAAAGTAGCTATTGAGAAAGATGGCGCCGGCGGCATAAAAACCGAGCAAGGCGATCAATAGCTCCGACCAGGCAGCGAGCGGCGAAAACAGGTCGTGCTTGATTCCCAGGATGGAGAAGCCAAGCGAGGGCAAGAGGACGTTGATCAGGACGAGAATGGCGGCGAAAACCTTGTTGGCTTCAAAGGCGGCGACCATGATGAACAGCGAGAAGAAGGTATAGCCGAAGCAGGCATAAGC
>CAIVZW010000591.1 GCA_903910495.1 uncultured beta proteobacterium | reverse complement strand
CGGAGGAAGAGATGGAAATGGATGACTTCATGCTCGGCGTTCAGGTATTGCATGAAACGATCCGGGAGCTGTCATGAACAGGTACCCGATACACACGCAGGTTCTAAAAAACTCAGTTGGACAGTTAAAAACCCGCTCATGGTTCGACGCCCCGCAGGAAGTCCTCTTGGGGGACAGGCTCACCACGAACGGGTTTTTGAACTATCAACCGGAGGGTGAACTACCCGTTCGCCCTGAGCAGCCCGCACGGCGGGCGTGTCCCCCAGGGGGATTTGAGCCCAAGGCCCCGTTGCCTTCGGGGCATCGAAGGGTTAACAATCTTGCTACTGCGGTTGTTAGGATGAAAAGTATACTTGCTCCGGTGAGCAGGGCAGTTGCACTGTCTGCCAACGGTAATTGTGAATAGTCTTTCTTCCATGCCAAGACTCAACACTGACACAGAGAAGCAGGCCCACGCCTTCTCCTCATCGATCAACTACGATGAACTGGGCAATCGCCTCAGGGCCTACCGGATCGGCGCGTCCCTGCTGGCCGAGGACATCGCGAAGCAACTGGGGGTTTCGCGTGCGGTGGTGTATCGCATGGAGCAAGGCAAGATTGTCAAGATCGAGACCGTCGAACGGCTGGCGCAACTGCTCGGCACCTCGATGGCCTCACTGCTCGGCGTCGAAGTCGAGTACTACTCCACGGCGCTGGGTTTCCTCGAACGCATGCGCCAGATCGAACAAGGCGCAGACCGCATCATTGCCCACTTCGAGCCAATCTCCCTGCTGCTGGCGTCGGACGAATACCTTCACTACCTGCGCGCCATGCTGCTCGAGTCATTGCCGCAGACGACGGACCCGACCGAAAACACCGGCAACAGTTCGCTCGCTGCCGAGGTCGATGGAATACTGAACATCCTGCAGGAACGCAAAAATTCTTTCGCGACGCGGCGCCCCAACATCGTGAGCCTGATCGGACTGCGCGAACTCGAGCGCTTCCTGCATACCGGTCTGGTAGGCAACATGAACCTCAGCGAATCGCTCCGGCAGCAGCGCGTTCAGGCTGCCCGACGCGAGGTGCTGCACATTGCCGAGCTGATGGAGAACGAACCGATGCACGTGCAGGTCGCCCTGGTGGACGATGCCATGCCGGCCACGACCTTCCAGGTATTCGTCGGCCCCAATAAATCGCTGCTTGCCGTCAGCCCGTTCCGGTTTGGCGAACTGCCCAGCGTGCGCAACGGAATTGCCACGGTGACCGCTTCGCCCGAACCGGTAAAAATGTATGAAGAAATGATCGACCGGCTATGGAAAACCGCGTACAAAGGCAAGGCTGGCGCGCTGCACCTGAGAAAACTGCTGGAGCGAATCCGCTGACATGAACACACCATTTTTCGGAGGCCACCCGTGAACACAGGCTTTTCCCCCACCGACCCCAACATGGCCAGGGACGTCGCGCGCTCCCTGCTCTCCGCGGGTTGCATCGAGGTCCATACCGACGAACCGTTCCGTCTGCCTTCCGGCTGGGCGAGTCCGGTTTACATGGAATGTCGCCGGCTGATTTCGTTTCCCGATATCCGGCGCAAGCTCGTCCAATACGCGTTGGAACTTCTGCGCAGGCGCCATTGCCTTGACGAAATCTCATCGGTCGCCGGAGCCGAGGCCAGCGGTATCGCGCTGGCTGCATGGATCGCCGACAAACTCGAACTGCCGATGCAATACGTGCGCAAGCAGCGCAAAGGCCTGGGGCCTGGCCGGCAGGTCGTTGGCGTTATTCATCCCGGAGATCCTGTGCTGCTGGTGGACGATCTCATGTCCGGAGGCCATTCGATCGTCAATTGCTGCCGGGCCATCACCGAGGCGGGCCTGGTGGTCAAGGATGCCTTCGTAATATTTGACTACGGCACCTTCCCGACGAAAGCCGTGCTTGATACTATGGGTGTGAGCGTGCATTCACTGGCCACGTGGCAGGACATCCTCCAGGTCGCGCGCGAGGGTTCGACATTGCAGGCGCGCGAACTCGCGGAACTGGAAACTTTCCTCGCCGACCCGGTTGGCTGGTCGCACGACCACGGAGGAAAATCCTCCGTCAAAACAGAAACGAAAGGACTATCATGAGTTTTCAGGAAGCTGCAGCCCGGTTCGAACAATCCGGAGCCGGCACCGATGACTTCAAGCGCCTCTCCAGGGACGCTTTCGAGCTGATGAGCGATGATGCCGAAAACGCCGGGCTCTATTTCGTGATCGGTGTCGTGGCGCATTCGTATGTCACCCAGTATGAAGATCAGGGAGTCTCGGGAGAGTTTTCCGACCAGGCGAAAGCGGTGCTGGTCGGCTTCAACCGCAAGATCAACCAGGCGCTGGCTTCGGATGCCGCTACACGCCTGGCACTACTGGGCGAAGTGGCAAGCGAGTACCAGTTGCGGGTGCATGAATTCTAGTAAATAGTCAAACTTGCCCTCACCGCGCTGCCGCGCACCCTCTCCCGCGGGAGAGGGTTGGGGTGAGGGCCAATTTCCAGCCCATTACAATGTAGTTTTATGTTGACTGCCTACTAGAGCCATGCTTGGACGGGGGTATCGACGACACGGTTCTGATGTGGAAAATCGCTCAGGAGAAGTTCATGCAATTCACCTCAATGATCCTGTCCAATGTGGAGATCTCGCCCGGTTACTGGCGCATCCGCCTGACCGCGCCGCGGGAGTTCGCCGTGGCCACGCCCGGCCAGTTCGTCATGGTCGGCATCAACAGCACCATTGATCCGCTGCTGCGCCGCCCCTTCGCCGTCTTCGACATCGGCACGCATACCCCGGCACAAAGCGGGGCCGTGTCACAGGTTTTCTTCGAGATGCTGTACAAGGTCGTCGGCAAGGGGACTGCCCTGCTCTCCGCCCTGCACGACAACGACATGCTCGACATTCTCGGGCCGCTGGGAACCGGCTTCGACCAGGGCGAGGAGGACGAGGAAAAACTGATTGTCGGCGGCGGCATCGGCCTCGCGCCCCTGTATCTGCTGGCCCGCGAGCTGGTCACCCGGAAATCGCCGGTACGTCTCTTTGCCGGTGGCAGGACGCGCGACGACATCCTGTGCATCACCGAATTCAAGCGCCTTGGCGTTGAATGCTATACCGCCACCGAGGACGGCTCGCTGGGCGAGCAAGGCTATGTCACGGTGGCCCTGAACAAGCACCTTGACCAGCTCAGGGGCAAGGCCACGGTCTACGCCTGCGGGCCGGACGCCATGCTGCACGCCGTGGCCAAAATCGCCGCCGAGCGCAACATTCCCTGCCAGGTCTCGCTCGAAGGCTACATGGCCTGCGGCGTCGGCGCCTGCCTCGGCTGCGTGGCGACCGGCAAGGATCATTCGCCGCAGACGCCCGATTACCGTTGCGTGTGTACCGAAGGCCCGGTCTTCGCATCGAGCGAACTCAAGTGGGGAGCATAGGAATGGAAAAGAACAAACCCGACATGAGCGTCAATCTCGCCGGCATCGCCTTACGCAACCCGGTGATGGCGGCTTCCGGCACCTTTGGCTACGGCGAGGAATTTGCCGAGTACGTTGATCTGCACAAGATCGGCGCCTTCATCACCAAGGGCCTCTGCGTCAAGCCGCGCTCCGGCAACCCGACCCCGCGCATTGTCGAAACCCCCGGCGGCATGCTCAACGCCATCGGCCTGCAAAACGTCGGCATCGAAGCCTTCATCGCGAAAAAAATCCCGTTCATTCGCACCGTGAATACGCCATGCATCGTCAACTTCTTCGGCGAAACCGCGGAGGAATACGCCGAGATGGCGGCGCGGCTGGACGCCCTCCCCGAAGTCGCCGGTCTGGAAATGAACATCTCCTGCCCCAACGTGCGTCAGGGCGGCATCATCTTCGGCACCGACCCGTCCTGCGCCGCCGGCATCGTCAAAGCCTGCCGCGCGTCGACGAAAAAGCCGCTGTTCGTCAAACTCTCGCCCAACGTCACCGACATCGTCGGCATGGCACACGCCTGCGCCGACGAAGGCGCCGATGCGCTGTCGCTGATCAACACCCTGATCGGCATGGCCATCGACCTCAATGCGCGCCGCCCGGTGCTGGCCAACATCACCGGCGGACTGTCCGGCCCGGCGGTCAAGCCGGTCGCCCTGCGCATGGTCTGGCTGGTCGCCAAGTCGGTGAAGATTCCGGTTATCGGCATTGGCGGCATCATGAACGCCACCGATGCGCTGGAATTCATCCTGGCCGGCGCCACGGCCATCCAGGTCGGCACCGCCAGCTTCATCAATCCAAGCGCGGCGCAGACGATTGCCGAAGACATGGAAGCCTGGATGGTGGCGCACGGCGAAACCGACATCAAGAACCTGATCGGCGCGCTGAAGGTCTGAACTGCCGATGTTCAATCCTTCCCGCGAACAGGTTCGCCTTTTCTTCTGCGCAGCCTGGAGCAAGTACCGCGACAAGCTGCCGCTGGCAGGCGCCGAAGTCACGGCCGCGGACCTGATCGCCGAACACCCGGAGTACCACGCCCTGCTGGACAAGCCGGAAACTGCGGTGGAGCAGGAATTCACTCCCGAAGGCGGGCAGATGAACCCCTTCCTGCATCTATCGCTGCACCTGGCCATCGCCGACCAGATCAGCATCGATCAACCGCCGGGAATCCGCGCCGCCTACCACAGCTTGCGCCACCGGCTCGACGTCCACGACGCCGAGCACGCACTCATGGAATGCCTCGGTGAAACGCTGTGGCGCGCCCAGCGCGAGGGCAGCGCAATGGACGGCGAACGCTATCTCGAATGCGTACGGCGCGCCGCCGGATAAGGCAGGCAATAAGCCAGCCCGGCTCGCTTTGACTTGAAACCTCACGATGAATCCCTTTCAGCGACGTACAGCGATCCGAATTGCCACGGTAAGTGTAGTTCTGGCGTCTATTGCCAGCCCTGCCGCGTGGTTCGTTGCCCGCGAGAAGGCCGAGGAAAGCATCGTATCGCTGGCGATCGAAGAATCAGGCCGTTTGCTGCACCATCACAACGCGATCAATCTGAACGGCCCGGATGCGGCGGAGCATGCTGTCATTGCGGCCAAGTCCATTTCTGGCGGCTTGTTCGACATCGCGGAAATTTATGACAGCAAGGGGAAAAAACTTGCCGAATCGCTGACGAGCGATGGCGATGCGGTTGAATCCGCTTTGCCCAAGCATGGTGAGCCGAACTACACGGCCGCCTCTTACGAAAGCATGGTACTGCCCGGAGGGCAGTGGGTGTTGCGGGTTTTCGTCCCCCTGCGCGATTCGGAAACGGATAACAAAGCACCGATTACCGGCTATTTCGAGGGGGTTCGCGTCGTACCCGCCTGGGAAGAGAAGCAAATTTTTGCCAGTTCCCTGATCGTGGCCTTGATGGTCGGTCTCGCTTCCCTGCTTTGTGGCATGGCGCTCTATCCGGTCGTCGTGCATCTGTCGGCAGACAACGAACGCAAAGCGCGCGAGGTGCTCGATTCACATATTTCGATGATGGAGTCTCTGGGACGTGCCATCGCCAAGCGTGATTCCGATACCGGCGCTCATAATTACCGGGTCGCCTGGATCGCTGCGCGTATCGCCGAATGCATGGGACTGACCGGACATGCAATGCAGGCCTTGATTGCCGGCAGCTTTCTGCACGATGTGGGCAAGATCGGGATACCGGATGCCATCCTGCTCAAACCCGGAAAACTCGACGAGGCGGAGTTCGTCATCATGCGCACTCACGTCGCCCAGGGCGAGCAGATTGTTACCGGCATGGGGTGGCTGGATGGGGCCAATGCCGTCGTCGCGGCGCACCACGAAAAGTGGGACGGCTCCGGCTATCCGCGCCAGCTCATGGGTGATGCAATACCTCTGGCGGCGCGCATTTTTGCGGTGGCCGACGTGTTTGATGCACTCTGTTCAAAACGCCCGTACAAGGAACCCATGGGCTTTGCTGCGGCGATGGCGATTCTTGAGAAAGATACAGGCAGCCATTTTGACCCCTCGGTCATGGCGGTGTTTCGCCCCATGGCCTGCGAGATTTTCGAGCGTCTGGAAAACAGCAGCGAAAGCGATTCGCTTCAGTTGCTGGAAGACCGGGTACGGCAGCACTTCGAGATGGAATCGTAGTCCTTTCCCGCAGGCCGGTGGCGGCAAACTGCCGGCCTTGCCTGGCGTAGCGCGCAATGGACGGCGAACGCTATCTCGAAGGCGTACGGTGCACAGCAATATCTTGATCCAGAAAGACAAGTCGTCTAGTATTACAATTGTTATTACAGCAAGAGCGCGTCATGTTCAATCTCAAACTGACCCAGATTG
>CAIVZW010000590.1 GCA_903910495.1 uncultured beta proteobacterium | reverse complement strand
CTGGCCGACATCAAGGGCAAGAAAGTACGTACCAGCAGCCGCACGCAGGCCGAATTCATCGAAGCGCTGGGCGGTTCCAGTGTGACGATGGCTTTTGGCGAAGTCGTTCCGGCCATGCAGAACAAGGTCGTCGATTGCGCCATTACCGGATCGCTCTCGGGATATTCCGCGAAGTGGTATGAAGTCTCTACCCACCTGTACGCCTTGCCCATCAATTGGAATTCGCAGATTCACGGCGTTAACCAGAAGGCCTGGAACAAGCTAGACCCCAAGGTTCAGACCTTCCTGCAGACCAATATCAAAGCGATGGTCAATAATATGTGGGATGCCGCAGCCGCGCAGACGCAGCAGGGTTATGACTGCAATTCGGGGGCAGCAAGTTGTACACTGCCGGTCAAGGGCAAGATGGTTCTGGTCAAGCCGACCGACGCCGACCGCGTCCTGCTCAAGAAACTGATGCAGGAAATCGTTCTGCCCAAGTGGGCCGCACGCTGCTCGGTACAGTGCGTCCAGGACTTCAACGCCACGATCGGAAAGACAGTAGGCCTGACGGCCAAGAAGTAATCGCCGGCCGGACGCCGGGTGCTCTGGCCCGGTGTCCTCTTGCGCTAGCGTTCGATTCCATTCCGCCAGTAAACCTTAGGGTACTTCATGACCTCTTATGATCCACCACCCATCCTTGGCCGGCTGCTTCGCCTGGCCGATAGCTTTTCCCTCGGGGCGGCCTGGTTTGGCGGCACATTGACCCTAGTCAGCGTCTTTATCATCTGTTTCGACGTTTTCATCCGCAAATTCCTGGGCTTTACCATAGGCGGGGCGGACGAACTCTCAGGCTACGCATTTGCCATCAGTACCTCGTGGTCGCTGGCCTTCGTCGTTCTGCACCGCGGCAACGTCCGCGTGGACGTAATCTATCAGTTGCTACCGGTTCGGCTCTCCGCGCTGCTTGACTGGTTGTCGCTGGTGGCGCTGGGTGTCTTCATGGTATTCCTGACCTACTACGCGTCATTCGTCGCGGAGACGTCGTGGCTCCAGAATTCAGCGGCCAATACCCCACTGGCGACGCCACTGTGGATCCCGCAGGGCCTGTGGGTTCTGGGGCTGGTGTGGATGTGCCTGGTCCTGGCTCTCATGCTCATTCGCGCTTCGTTCGCGCTGGTCACGGGCGATATTGACGCAGTAAAGGCCTTGTGCGGCGTTCGCACTTCCGAAGAGGAGGCCAAAGAAGAAGCCATAGCCGGCGAACGCATGGTCAGGGGAGAAAACGCATGATTGCCACGACGATGATTCTGCTGCTGGTCCTGATCGGATTGAGCATTCCCGTCGGCGCGGCACTTGGCGTACTCGGCCTGCTGCTCGACCCCTTGTTTTCGATGCTGCCCCTGACGCGCGCCCTGGGCGAATTGACCTGGAGTGCCAGCAATGAATTTCTGCTGGTCGCCATTCCCCTGTTCATCCTGCTTGGCGAAGTCCTGCTGCGTGCCGGTTTCGCCGAACGCATGTACGGCGCCATGAGTCTGTGGCTGTCGTGGCTTCCGGGTGGGCTGATGCATGCCAATATCGGCGCCTGCACGCTGTTTGCCGCCACCTCGGGTTCGAGCGTGGCCACCGCGGCAACGGTCGGAACGGTGGCCATTCCGCAGATCAAGCGTTTTGGCTACAACGAACCCTTGTTCCTCGGCAGCATTGCCGCTGGCGGCACCCTGGGCATCCTGATTCCACCGTCGATCAACCTGGTGATTTATGGTGTTCTCACTAACTCGTCGGTTCCACAGCTCTATCTGGCCGGCTTCATTCCCGGTTTCATGCTGGCGGCGTTGTTCATGCTGATCGTCATCATCGCCTGTCTGATCAAGCCCGAATGGGGAGGGCAGAGGATCAGCGCCACGTGGGGCGAGCGCTTTGTCAGCCTGAAACACCTGTTGCCGCCCTTCGGCATTTTCCTGATGGTGGTGGGGTCGATCTACGCCGGCCTGGCGACGCCGACTGAGGCCGCAGCGCTCGGCGTTTTCGGTGCGCTGATTCTTGCCGTGGTATTCGGACGCCTATCGCTGTCCATGTTGCGAGAAGCAATTGAAGGCACCATGCGGTCGACGGCGATGATCATGCTGATCGTCGTCGCTGCGGGCTTCCTGAATTTTGTGATGGCTGCCACCGG
>CAIVZW010000589.1 GCA_903910495.1 uncultured beta proteobacterium | reverse complement strand
GGGAACGAACATCCACTACCTTGAGAAAAAACTCGCCGCCAAAGGCGAGGTCAAGAAGAACAACTGATCCGCAAACCCATGGCCTGGATCTCCGTCAGCATCGAAACCGATTGCCGCCACGCCGAGGCTCTGGCCGACGCCCTGATTGAGGCCGGCGCCCTCTCGGCCAGCATCGAGGATGCCGACGCGGGCACAGCCAATGAAACACCACAATTCGGCGAGCCCGGATCGCCCACCACGCCGGGATGGGAACGCTCGCGTGTCATCGCCCTGCTTGAATCCGGTACCGATGCCAGCGAACTGATTGCCGCCTGTGCGCCCATTGCCGGACTTGAAGCCATCCCGGACTTTACCCAGGAAGACGTCGCCGAACAGAACTGGGTACAGCTCACCCAGTCGCAGTTCGATCCGATTCGCGTTTCCGCCCGCCTGTGGATTGTTCCCTCCTGGCACGTGGCTCCCGATCCCGACGCCATCATTCTGGTCCTCGATCCGGGCATGGCTTTTGGCACCGGTTCGCATCCAACGACCCGTCTTTGCCTGGAATGGCTGGAACGCTCGCTCATTCCCGGCCACTCGATTCTTGATTACGGCTGCGGTTCAGGTATTCTGGCCATTGCGGCAGCCAAGCTGGGGGCCACAGACGTCCTTGGTGTCGATATCGACCCGCAGGCCGTCAGCGCGGCAAGAAACAATGCCGAGCGTAACGCAGTTAGTGCTCGCTTCGACGATTCAGCAAAGGACATCAAGGGGCAGTTTGACATCGTGATCGCCAATATCCTCTCCAATCCGCTCAAGGCGCTGGCGCCGGCGATCTGTTCGCATGTCCGCCACGGCGGCCAACTCGCGCTCTCCGGCATTCTCGCCGAACAGGCCGAAGAACTGATTGACGCCTATGCGCCCTACCTTCCGCTCAGTGTCGCCGATACCCGTGACGGCTGGGTTTGCCTTGCCGGAAGCAAAGCCTAGACCATGAAAACGCGCTGTCCCAACTGCCAGACCACGTTTCGCGTCACCCCAGAACAATTGAAGGCGCGCGCCGGCAAGGTGCGCTGTGGGCAGTGCCAGACTGTATTCAATGCGCTCGACAGTCTGCTGGAGGAAACCAGCCTGCCCAGCACATCGGCCGCGCTCCCCACATCATCAGAAATTTCCACCGTTCAGGAAAGCGTGCCGTCATCGACACCGCTTACGGATCACGGTGAGGCAAGCGACGTCACGGAAGAATCTCCTGTTGAAGAAGTTCAGCAACTGACTGAATCTGCCGCACAGGAATTGGGCAAAGCCACAGGGCTCATCCTGCCACGCGAGACCAGCGAAATTCCCGGCTACAGCAAGTGGTCCGAAGGCGTAATGGCAGCGCCCGTCGCGCTACCGGTTGATAAACCCGTCCGCTGGCCCTTTGTCATCGTCGCCCTGCTGCTGGCACTGGTACTCGCCGGACAACTCCTTTTCCGCTTCCGCAGCGAAATCGCCATCACCATACCCAGCCTGCGACCGGTCCTCGAGGAACTTTGCCAAGTACTCGATGCAGATATTCCCTTGCCACGCCATGTTGAACTGGTCAGCATTGAAACATCCGATCTGCAGAGCGATCCGGCGCGCGGCAATCTGCTTGTCCTGAACGCCACGCTGCGTAACCGGGCGAATTACGGGCAAGCCTATCCTTCGCTCGAACTCTCGTTGACCGATACGCAGGATGCCGCCATTGCCCGCCGCGTTTTCCCGCCTAGCGAATACCTTTCCGCGAAGACGCCAGCGGACCAGCCTTTTGCCGCAAATTCTGATGTCGCCGTTCGCGTGTGGATCGAAGCGAAAGACATCAGTGCCGCCGGTTATAGACTCTACGTTTTCTACCCCTGACCCGGCTGTACTCGAATTGTGGGTCGGCCTTCAGGCCGACTTGAGCATGTGCAAATTGAGCTCTTCCCGCCAATGCTATAATCTGCGCCCACTACCTTTTTCCTCTTCACGCCTATGTCCACGCTGATCTGCGGTTCCATCGCCTACGACAACATCATGGTTTTCCATGACCGTTTCAAGAACCACATTCTCCCGGAACAGATTCACATCCTGAACGTATCATTTCTGGTACCCGAGATGCGTCGTGAATTCGGCGGTTGCGCGGGAAACATTGCCTACAACCTCAAGCTGCTGGGCGGCGACCCGCTGATCATGGCCACGGTGGGGGACGATGCCGACTCCTATCTTGTTCGGCTGGACGACCTTGGGCTCTCGCGTGCGCACGTGCGCCGC
>CAIVZW010000588.1 GCA_903910495.1 uncultured beta proteobacterium | reverse complement strand
GATCAGGTCCGGCAGGACGAAGAAGAGGTTGTTGCGGGCGACGGCGGTGATCGATGTCCAGCGCTTCCAGTCGTCCAGCCATTCGGGGCGCGATTCACCCATGCCGCTGGCGACGATGGCCTCGGGGTTGGCGGCGATCACCGCTTCGACGGTGACGATAGGCGCCAGCGAATCGAGTTTTTCAAAAATGTTCTCGCCACCGCACAGGCGGATGACGCTGGAGATGATCTGCTTGTTGCCAACGGTCGCCAGCGGCTGCTGCCAGATCTCGTAGAAGGTGCGTACCTGTGGCCGCGTGCTGTAGGTCTTTTTCAGCCCGGCCAGGCGCTCGCGGAACTGTCCGGCGGCGGCATTGCCGACTTTGCTGGTTCCGGCCAGAATGCCGAAACGCTCGATCTCGGTCGCCACGTCTTCGATGCGATCGGGCTGCGAGAAGTAAATCGGCAGGCCCAGTGAGCGCAGCTTGTCGATATGCGCCGGGGCATTGCCGCTGTACCAGGCGATGACCAGATCGGGCTTGAGCGCGGCCACGGCTTCAAGGTCGAGGCGCGAATAGCTGCCGACGAGCGGGACTTTCCGTGCCGCTTCCGGGTAGTTGCTGAATTCGACGGTACCGACCAGCTTGCCGCCGGCCCCCGCGGCAAACAGGGTTTCGACCAGATTCGGCGCCAGCGTGACGATGCGCCGCGCCGGCTGCGCCAGGCGGACGGTGGCTCCAGTGTCGTCCTTGACGAGCACTTCGGCGCCGGCAAGGCCGAACGCCACGCAGAGAATCAGAGCAAGCAGAGGTTTCAGCATGGCGGATTCCATTCGGCCAGGGCCAGGGCGAGACGCTGCCATTCGCTCTCCTGCCCCGGCAGGCCGAAGCGCAGGAGGCCCTGTTGATCGAAGCGGCGCGTGAGGATGGCGCGACGCGCCAGGTGCTCGAAAAGCGCGGCGACATGGGCGGTTTTCAGCGTGCAGAACAGCGCCGTGCGATTTACTTCACCGAAAGGTGCTAGGCACTCGGCCAGTCGCTGCGAACTGTAGGCCAGCCGTTTGCGCGTCGCAGCCTGCCAGGCCAAGTCGGCCAGGGCCAGCTGAGCTACGGCGCGCGAGGGGTGCGCCACCGGCCACGGGCCGATCAGTTCGCGCAGGCGGTCGAGCTTTTCGGGCGCGGCGAAGACAAAGCCAACGCGGGCGCCGGCCAGCCCGAAGAACTTGCCGAGCGAGCGCAGCACGATGAGATTGGGCGCGTCTGCGCTGCCGGCCAGCGTCGCGATGCTGTTGTCCGGTTCGGGGTCGGCAAAGGCTTCGTCGACGATCAGCCAGCCGCCGCGACGCTGAAGCTGACCGGCCGCATCAAGCAGCCCACTGCGCGGCAGAGTTGTCGCCGTCGGATTGTTGGGATTGCATAGCAGGACGTTCGGCGTTGCCGCCGCCAGCGCCCGCGCCAGGGTCGGCAGGCGACGCAGCTTGTGGCCGGCGCGCGTCCATGCCTGTGCATGCTCTTCGTACGTCGGGCTCAGGCAGGCTACGGAAACCGGGCTGAACAGT
>CAIVZW010000587.1 GCA_903910495.1 uncultured beta proteobacterium | reverse complement strand
GATCAGGTCCGGCAGGACGAAGAAGAGGTTGTTGCGGGCGACGGCGGTGATCGATGTCCAGCGCTTCCAGTCGTCCAGCCATTCGGGGCGCGATTCACCCATGCCGCTGGCGACGATGGCCTCGGGGTTGGCGGCGATCACGGCTTCGACGGTGACGATGGGCGCCAGCGAATCGAGCTTTTCAAAAATGTTCTCGCCGCCGCACAGGCGGATGACGCTGGAGATGATCTGCTTGTTGCCGACGGTCGCCAGCGGTTGCTGCCAGATCTGGTAGAAGGTGCGCACCAGCGGCCGCATGCTGTAGGTCTTTTTCAGCCCGGCCAGGCGCTCGCGGAACTGTCCGGCGGCGGCATTGCCGACTTTGCTGGTTTCGGCCAGGATGCCGAAACGCTCGATCTCGGTCGCCACGTCCTCGATGCGATCGGGCTGCGAGAAGTAGATCGGCAGGCCCAGGGAGCGCAGCTTGTCGATATGCGCCGGGGCATTGCCGCTGTACCAAGCGATGACGAGATCGGGCTTGAGCGCGGCCACTGCTTCCAGGTCGAGACGCGAATAGCTGCCGACGAGCGGGATTTTCCTTGCCGCTTCCGGGTAGTTGCTGAATTCGACGGTGCCGACCAGCTTGCCGCCGGCCCCCGCGGCAAACAGGGTTTCGACCAGGTTCGGCGCCAGCGTGACGATGCGCCGTGCCGGCTGGGCCAGGCGGACGATCGCCCCGGTGTCGTCGGTGACGAGCACTTCAGCGCCGGCCATGCCGAACACCAAGGAAAGGATGAGAGCAAGCAGAGGTTTCAGCATGGCTGATTCCATTCGGCCAGGGCAAGGTCGAGACGCTGCCATTCGGCTTCCTGCCCGGGCAGGCCGAAGCGCAGGAGGCCCTGTTGATCAAAGCGGCGCGTGAGGATGGCGCGACGCGCCAGGTGTTCGAAAAGCGCAGCGACATGGGCAGTGTTCAGCGTGCAGAACAGCGCCGTGCGATTCACTTCACCGAAAGGTGCTAGGCACTCGGCCAGTCGCTGCGAACTGTAGGCCAGCCGTTTGCGCGTTGCATCTTGCCAGGCCAAGTCGGCCAGGGCCAGCCGCGCCACGGCGCGCGAGGGGTGCGCCACCGGCCATGGGCCGATCAGTTCGCGCAGGCGGTCAAGTTTTTCGGGCGCGGCGAAGACAAAGCCGACGCGTGCGCCGGCCAGCCCGAAGAACTTGCCGAGCGAGCGCAGCACGATGAGATTGGGCGCCTCGGCGCTGCCGGCCAGCGCCACGATGCTGTTGTCCGGTTCCGGGTCGGCAAAGGCTTCGTCGACGATCAGCCAGCCGCCGCGACGCTGAAGCTGACCGGCCGCAGCGAGCAGTTCACTGCGCGGCAGGGTCGTTGCCGTCGGATTGTTGGGATTGCACAGCAGGACGTTCGGCGTTGCCGCCGCCAGCGCCCGCGCCAGGGTCGGCAGGCGACGCAGCTTGTGGCCGGCGCGCGTCCATGCCTGTGCATGCTCTTCGTACGTCGGGCTCAGGCAGGCTACGGAAACCGGGCTGAACAGT
>CAIVZW010000586.1 GCA_903910495.1 uncultured beta proteobacterium | reverse complement strand
TGAGCCGGCGGCGATACCCGTCGATGCTTGGTTATGCGGCGGGCAGCCTGCGGATCGCCAGTTCATGGGTACTGCAGCCCGGTCATCGGGCGCATACCCCGCCACGATGGACGCCGCCGGCCAAACCGGCTATGCTTCCCAACCTCCACGCGCCCGTAGCTCAGCTGGATAGAGTGCCACCCTCCGAAGGTGGAAGTCGCACGTTCGAATCGTGTCGGGCGCGCCAGTCACACCTGAAAATGGGTACCTGATTCCAGGCGCCCATTTTCATTCCGGCAATGGAATCACCGCTGCCACATTTTTTCCTTCTGATTCAAGAGCTAATTGCATAACATAGTGCATAGTCATACACTGAGCTTTCAGGGTATGCGTAGCCCTTGTGTTGCTTGGACGGGGAAGATAGCAGCTACCGGCAAGTGGCGGCTTTTCAAGATATTGCTCATAATTGACCACTGAGACGATCCGGGTGTGCTGCTTTTCACGACGATTTCGTACTATTAGGCGCTCATGAAACAATACTACCTCGTTGGTACGCTGCTCTTCGCCTTTGGCTGCCTGGCTGATAGCTCAGACTCGTCAACGTGGAAGTCCGGTCAAGTACTTTCGGAGAGTACGCAGAACTTAGATGGGGGATTCCGACTGGTGCGCCGTGAAGTCGTCAACCCGCCGAAACACTGGGAACGTGTCGGTCATTTCTCCTTCCTCTATTTTCGCCAACGGCAACTTTGTCAGTGCGGCCATGGGAACTTTTCAATTGCGCCGTCCAACCGCTACGCGCTCGTGCAGGACGGCCCGACAGGAAAATTGCTCCTGTTCAACGCACAGACAGAGCGCATGACCGAAGCGACAACGAAATACGTTGGGAGCCCTCAGTCTTTCCGGTGGGACGAAGCAAAACGCTCTGTTACGGTCATGTTCTATCAGGGCCTAAATAATGGTTACAAAGATGCGGCGCCACTATCCATTCCGTTGCAATAGCACCACGCTGCGCCCCTGCCTCAAACGTTAAACGGCGGCTTTTCAAGCGGTTTGAGCTTCCCAACAGGACGCAGTCATTCAGGACAGCGTAATAACCTCTATCCAGCACTCAGCTTCATCGCCTTTGGCACGCCGAATATCAGAAGACACCGACAAAACTCGGTTTATCCAGGCAAATCCTGTTCGAAGGGAAAGGACTACTTCCTCAGGATGGCTTCACCTTACCTTCGGTGCGCTTTCGCGGGGATGACGCCCGAAGGCAATGGAGCCTTGGGCTCAAGTCCTCATGGGGGACAGCTAAACTGAACCGTGTTGATACTTCATCGCGCCGGATCAACAGGAGCAAACTTGTTTGCCGATCAGGTGTCTGATACATCTTCAGCGGGTTGCAGGCTCCATCAATAAAAACGAGGAAGCAGTCATGACCATAAGCAAGGCGTATGCAGCACAAAGCGCAAGCAGTCCACTTACCCCTTTCGAGTTGACGCGTCGCAGCCCGGGCGCAGACGATGTGCAGATCGAAATTTTGTTTTGCGGCGTTTGTCATTCGGATTTGCACACCGTGCGGGGCGAGTGGCACAACACCTTGTATCCGTCAATTCCCGGCCATGAAATCGTTGTCCGTGTGATGGCCGTGGGCGACAAGGTGCGCAACTTCAGGGTGGGCGACCTGGCCGGCGTTGGCTGCATGGTCGACAGTTGCGGGCATTGCCATTCCTGTGCTGAAGGCGAGGAGCAATACTGCGAGAACGGTTTCACCGGGACGTATAACGGCCCGGTGTTCGGAGGCGAAAACACCTACGGCGGCTATTCGCAGGCGATCGTCGTCAAGGAATCCTTCGTTCTGCACATCAAGCATGCCGAAAAAGACCTGGCGGCGGTGGCTCCCCTCCTCTGTGCGGGAATCACCACCTACTCGCCGTTGAAACACTGGGGAGCAGGGCCGGGCAAGAAGATCGGGATTGTCGGTCTGGGCGGACTTGGCCACATGGGGGTGAAGATTGCGCATGCCATGGGTGCGCACGTCGTCTTATTCACCACCTCGTCCGGCAAGATCGACGATGGCCTGCGCCTTGGTGCCGATGAGGTCTGCGTTTCCACCAACCCGGATCAGAGGGCGTCTTTCGCCAACCAGTTCGATTTCATTCTGAACACCGTGGCCGCCCCCCACGATCTGGATGTCTATCTCCAGTTGCTCAAGCTCAATGGCACGATGACGCTGGTCGGCGCCCCGGCCGAGCCACACCCTTCACCCAATGTCTTCAACCTGATCTTCAAGCGCCGCCAGTTGGCGGGGTCGCTCATCGGCGGCATCCGCGAGACGCAGGAAATGCTTGATTTCTGTGCCCGGCATCAGCTCGTTTCAGACATCGAGATGATCCCGATGAACTACATCAATACGGCATATGAGCGAATGTTGAAAAGCGATGTGAAGTACAGATTCGTCATTGATCTGGCGAGTCTCAAGTAAACATGTCAGTCGTATTGAAAGGATTGAGAAAGTGCATTCCCACTGCCCTCACCGCGCTGCCGCGCACCCTCTCCCGCGGGAGAGGGCTGGGGTGAGGGCCGACGTTCAGGGTTCATTTGTCCTGTTATTCATGTTCACTACCAACTAGTCCTGAGGAGGATTACAAATGATTGGCTACGTCACTCTTGGCACCAACGACCTGCCGCGCGCAACGGCATTCTACGATGCGTTGCTGGCTGAACTCGGCGCAAAACGCTTGTGGGAATTCGACCGGGGAATTGCCTGGGGAATTGCACAAGACAAGCCGAGCCTGTGCATCATGAAACCTTTCGACGGCAACGCCGCCAGCGTCGGCAACGGGGTTATGGCGGGCCTGATCGCCGACTCGCGCGAACAGGTTGGCCGGGTTCATAACAAGGCGCTCGAACTCGGCGGCAAGGACGAGGGGCCGGTCGGGCCACGCGGGGAAGGTTTCTTCGCCGGCTACTTCCGCGATCTTGACGGCAACAAGCTGAGTGTCTTTTGCACCGGCTAAGCGGACTGGATTTCGTCCCGATACCTACGTTGCGGATGGCCCACCATGTTCAGCAAAACCACATTCAAATTCCTCGACCAGCTGGCCGCCAATAATAACCGCGCCTGGTTCGAGGAGAACAAGCCCCGCTATGAAGCACTGGTCCGTGAGCCGGCACTGGAATTCATCGAGGCGATGGCGCCGGCGCTTAACACGTTCGCCCCACACTTTCGCGCCGACCCGCGCAGGACGGGCGGCTCGCTGATGCGGGTGTATCGCGACGCGCGCTTTTCCCGTGACAAGACGCCGTACAAAACCAATATCGGCATCCAGTTTCGCCATGAACTGGGCAAGGATGTGCATGCGCCAGGCTTCTACGTGCACATTTCCACAGCCGAGTGTTTTCTGGCCGTTGGCTGCTGGCATCCGGACCCCGAT
The DNA here is from genome assembly GCA_903910495.1 of uncultured beta proteobacterium. Next base: position 3,125 of record CAIVZW010000586.1, on the reverse strand, counting down.
GCTCTGGGACGGATACGTGATTTCATTGCGCAGAAACCCGAAAAATGGTTCGCGGCGCGTGACCACAAGAAGTTCGTCGCGCAATGGATGCTCTCGGGTGACAGCCTGATGCGACCGCCCCGCGGCTATGCGGCCGACCATCCGGAAATCGAGGATTTGAAGCGCAAGGATTTCATCGCCATTGCGCCCCTGTCTCCGGCTGATGTTGAGGGGCCCGGTCTGGTCAAGTTGGCGAGTGAACAGTTTGCCGCAGCCGTACCATTCATGAGCGTGCTGTGTGCTGCGCTGGAAGTGGCGTACTGAGAAGCAGCGCTCATAGCCGTTTATGCATTAAATACTGTGCAAATTTGACATATCTAACTATATGCACTATATTTTGTGCATGGATATGGATGAAATTGGCGTAGTCATACGCGAAGGCCGAAAACAGCGGAAGCTGAGCCAGGAGCAACTCGGACAGTTGCTCGGGATGAGTCGCGCAACGATTTCGGGTATTGAAACGGGCAAGATCAGGGAAGTCGGGATACGCAAGGTGATGGCCTTGTGCGCCACTCTTGGGCTCGAACTCTCCGTTGGGTTACGCAGAGCGTACCCGACGCTTCAGGAGTTGAGGCAAGCCAGCCATGACAAGAAACGCAGTTAGCGCCTTCGTCGCCGGCCAGCTTTCCGGCGTGATATCACGCAGCGATCTGATGGAGGATACCTACCTGTTCACCTACGATCCGGACTGTTCTGACGATTGCGCTGTTTCGCTGACCATGCCCGTCGTCCCGGATCAGTACGATTCGATGGGAATCATCCACCCCATTTTTGAAATGAATTTGCCCGAAAGTCAATTGCGACAGAAGCTGGAACTGATGTTCTCGAAGGTCATTCGTGATTTCGATTCGTTGTCGCTCCTGGAAATCGTCGGCAAGTCTCAGATTGGCCGCTTGCGCTATGCGGCTGAGGGCTCATCGCTGGAAGACGTGCCTGTGGAGAGCGTCAGCAAACTGCTGGCCTATCAGGGCTCCGATGATTTGTTCAGTGACTTGATGGATCGCTTTGCTCTGCATTCGGGGATTTCGGGCATGCAGCCCAAGGTACTGATACGCGACGAGCCGCAAACCGTCGACCGGATCACCAACAAGGGGGCGACGCACATCGTCAAGAGCTTCAATCCCAGGGACTACCCGGAACTTGCTGCCAACGAGTTCTTTTCAATGAAAGCGGCACTTTACGCTGGGCTGCCGACAGCCAGGGCAAGTTTGTCGAACAACCGGAAGCTGTTGATTGTCGAGCGCTTTGACCGGACGGAATCGGGCGACTATCTGGGTTACGAGGACTTTTGTGTGCTCGGCGGCATGCGTTCGGGGGGGCGGTACAACTCGTCCTACGAAGATCTCGCCAAGAAAATAGCCCTCTATGTGTCGCCTGAAAACCACCAGGGCGCAATGGAACAACTGTTCGGCATGGTTTCGCTGGCCTGCGTCATCAGGAATGGCGACGCCCACCTGAAGAATTTCGGCGTTCTCTACGACAGACCCGGTGTCAATGTACGACTGGCGCCCGTGTATGACATGCTGTCAACGACGCCCTACCAGCCGCGTGACATCCTGGCGCTGGAACTCAATGGCAGCAAGAGCTTTCCCTCACGAAATCAGCTCGTTCAATTCGGACGCCAGTCTTGCGGACTGTCCAGTCAGAAATCAATAAAAATCCTTGACCAAATCGCTAATGGCGTAACAATGGCGACCACTGAAATGCAATTGTATTGTGGTTTGAACCCGGACTTTCAGACCACCGCCGAACATCTGACCCGCGTGTTTTCCAGCGGGCTGCTAACGCTCATGGAAGCGAAATAGCAAGCGCCTCTCTCGCACCAGTCTGATTCGGTTCTCAGAACGTCAGTTGCACCTTCATTTGCGAACGGCGATCGGCAGCCATTTCGAAAGCTTCGACGGCACGTGCTATCGGCAGGGTGGCGGTGATGATCGGCTTCACATTGATCCGCCCTTCCTTGATCAGTCGTGCCGCCAGGGCGTATTCACCATCGAAGCGGAAAGCGCCGACCAGGCGGATTTCCTTGCCGACGAGCGCAGTGATCGAGATCGGTACTTCGCCGCTGACGCCGACCTGGACGATGGTGCCGCGCGGACGCAGAACCGGGAAAACATCCTTCAATACGGCGCCGGCTCCGGTGCATTCGATGGCGACATCGAAATAGCCCTTGTCGGCGGTAAATTCTTCGGCCTTCAGCCCGGGTTCGATCGAGACATTGACGGTGCGGGTGGCGCCCATTTCGACGGCTTTTTTCAGCGCGGCATCGTGCAGATCGGTGGCCACGACTTCAAGCGCTCCGGCGTAGCGGGCGGCAGCGACGACCAGAGCGCCGATCGGGCCCGATCCGGTGACCAGGACGCGCTTTCCGGTCAGGGATCCGGCCTGCTGTACGGCGTGCAAGGCGACGGACAGCGGTTCGCAGCAGGCCGCTTCACCCAGCGATACGGTGTCGCCGACGGGTTCGCACTGGTATTCCTCGACCACGATCAGTTCGCGGAAAGCACCCTGGCTGTGCGGCAGACGCATGGCGCTGCCGTAGAACCACATGTCAAGGCAGTGGTGGTGTTCGCCGGCTTGGCAGAATTTGCATTTGCCGCAGGGGCGGCTTGGATTCAGGGCGATACGATCACCGACCTTGACCCGCGTGACCTTGGCGCCTACGGCTTCGACGGTGCCGGCGACTTCATGGCCGAGGACGATGGGTTGCCTGACGCGTACGACGCCGAATCCGCCGTCCAGGTAGTAGTGCAGGTCGGAGCCACAGATGCCACCGGCGCCAATGCGCACCAAGACCTGGTCTTCCTGCATCTCGGCAACCGGAACCGTTTCGATGCGCAGATCCTTTTCGGCATGTAAGACACAGGCTAAAGCTTCCATTTTTTACTCCTTCAGAATTCGTTTGTTCGTAATGACTACAACATGATTACAGAATAATTAAAGGGCGGCGAAAAATAATTTGCGCAAACACGACCCTCAATCAACCATGTTCGGACGTGATTGATATCCGTCGGCTGTTTAATCGGGGGAATCATCGATCCTATGACTCAAATTCAACAGGGGAGTTCATGCCAAAACCGAGCGCT
>CAIVZW010000585.1 GCA_903910495.1 uncultured beta proteobacterium | reverse complement strand
GGCACGCACGGCCTTGAGATTCTCGTTGGCATAAAGGACGTCGAAATAGGCCTGCGCCACACGCAGGATCAGATCCTGCGAAGCTTGCGCAAAAATCGCTTCGGCCTGCACGACCTGCAACTTGCCCTGACCGTACTGTACATAGTTCTGCCAGCGGAACAGCGGCTGCGACAGATTGACGTTATACGCGTTGGTGTTGAAACTCTTGCTGAACGTCGGATCACGGTCATTCAAGCTGGATCTATTATCGTTCCAGGTCGTGTTTGCCGTGGCGCCAACGACCGGTAACAAAACAGACAAACCCTGCGGCCCTTTCTCGCGCCCCGCCTCGGCCGTTGCCCGGGCCGCTGCATATTGCTGGTCATTGCCCAGGGCATCGCGATAGACCTGCAGGAGATCGGCCGAAAACGCCGGCGACACGAAGAACAGCGCTCCCAGCAGGAGTGTGAGATGGTTTGTCGATGGTTTAAAACGCATGGTACGAACCTCAGTGAAAAAACTAGAAAACAAATTTGTCACGCTGCAGGGCATTGATCAACGGTGCAACGACGGTTTCGAGAACATTGATCGTGTTGAACGCATTTTCATCGGTGCGCGTCACCAGTTGCAACTGCATGGCCGGCGCTTCGCCAACCACCGCCACCAGCCGGCCGCCGACCCGGAGCTGTCCGAGCAGCGCAGAGGGCAGTACCGGCGTCGAAGCGGAAAGCACGATCACATCGTAGGGCGCCTTCGTTGCCCAGCCCTGTGCGCCATCACCGGTTTCGACGCTGACATTGGCCACACCAGCCTGCTGAAGATTCTTGCGTGCCGTCTCGGCCAGCGCCGGATCAATTTCGATGCTGTAAACATACTCGGCCCTGGCTGCCAGAAGTGCGGCCATGTAACCGCTGCCGCTACCGATTTCGAGTACGGTATCGGTGTTCCTGATCCCCAGTTCCTGCAGCATGCGCGCTTCCATCTTGGGCGCCAGCAGAGTCTGGCTTGCCTCTTTGCTGGCTGCCAGGGGTATTTCGACATCGGCAAAAGCAAGATCCCTGTAGGCTGCCGGTACGAAATCTTCGCGCTTGACGACCGACAGCAGATGCAGCACCACCGGATCGAGCACCTCCCAGGGACGAATCTGCTGCTCGATCATGTTAAAACGCGCTTGCTCAGTATTCATCGACGCCACGGCCATAGTATTCCCCGCCACAATGTGTATATTAGCACAAACTAATATTACTTAGTTCGATAATTGTTGATACCAGATTATCCATTTAGATGCGAACCCCTTGTGGGTCGGCCTTCAGGCCGACTAGCGTCTCCGATTCCTGTCGGGCTGAAGCCTGACCGAAGGAAATGCAGAGCCGACCCACAGCATCAGTGGATAATTTGGGATGATTATACCTTCACCCTGTACCATGCCGCATAAAGTGCGGGAAGGAAAAACACCGTCAGCAGCGTGGCCACGATCAGGCCACCCATGATGGCGATCGCCATCGGCCCCCAGAAAATGCTGCGTGTCAGCGGTATCATCGCCAGGATGGCCGCCGCTGCGGTCAGCATGATCGGCCTGAAACGCCGCACGGTCGAACCGATAATGGCTTCCCAGGTGGCTTTGCCGGCCTTTTCGTCCTGTTCGATCTGGTCGACGAGGATCACCGAGTTGCGCATGATCATTCCGGAGAGCGCAATCACGCCCAGATTGGCGACAAAACCGAAAGGCACATTGAATACCAGCAGGGCAATCGCCACGCCGATCAGGCCAAGTGGAGCCGTGAGCAGTACAAGAACGGTACGCCCGATGCTCTGCAACTGCATCATGAGCAGGGTGACGACTGCCATCAGCATCATCGGCATCACGGCCTTGATCGAGTCTTCGCCCTTGGCCGACTCCTCGGTCGCGCCGCCGACTTCGATACGGAATCCGGGCGGCAGTTGTTTACGCACGGCATCGAGTTGCGGGTTGATCTGCGCCGAAACGACCGGTGCCTGGACATTGTCGCGGATGTCCGCGCGCACCGTTACCGTCGGCAGTCGATTGCGGCGGCTGATCAGGCCATCTTCCAGTTCGTAATGAATTTTTGCCACCTGGGCGAGCGGCAAATAGCGTCCGCCGGCGGTGCGTATGTTGATGTCGGCCAGGGCTGAAATGCGGGCGCGCTCGTCACCGCGGGCGCGCACTACCACATCAACCAGTT
>CAIVZW010000584.1 GCA_903910495.1 uncultured beta proteobacterium | reverse complement strand
ACTGCGTTGCCAGCTTGATGTCGTAGCTGCGCCCGACCAGGCCGGGCTCTTCGTTCATCCAGACGAGCGTCGCTTCAAACTGGTCGGTCATTTCCAGTGGGGTCTGGCTGAGCGAGATGATGTCGCCGCGAGAAGCGTCGATCTCCCGGTCAAGCGTCAGGGTGACGGCCTGGCCGGCTGTGGCTTCCGGCAAATTTCCGTCCATGGTGACGATTTCGGCGATGCGCGCCGTTTGCCCCGAAGCCGTGACACGGATTTCATCGCCAACTCGTACCATGCCTTCGGCAACACTGCCGCTGAATCCGCGAAACTTAGAATCCGGTCGATTGACCCACTGCACCGGAAAGATCAGCTTGCCGGTCACGGGTTCCCGGACTTCTACGGTCTCCAGATAGCCCATGAGCGTTGGCCCGCTGTACCAAGGAGTATGGGCGGAACGATGGGTGATGTTGTCGCCCTTGAGCGCCGAAACAGGAATGACGGTGACACTCTCGAAGCCAAAGGCTTGTGAAAATGTTGCGAAATCGTCCTTGATGCGGGTAAAGATTGCCTCGCTGTAATCAACGAGATCCATCTTGTTGATGGCCAGCGCGACATGACGAATGCCCATCAGCGAGACAATGCAGGCATGGCGACGCGTCTGCGTCAAAACACCTAGCCGGGCATCGATCAGCAGCACAGCCACATCGGCGGTTGAGGCGCCGGTAACCATGTTGCGCGTATATTGTTCATGCCCCGGCGTGTCGGCGACGATGAACTTGCGCCGACTGGTGGCGAAAAAACGGTAGGCCACGTCGATGGTGATGCCTTGTTCGCGCTCCGCGGCAAGGCCGTCAACCAGCAGGGCCAGATCCATGCTCTCACCCTGGGTGCCGAATTTTTTTGAATCCACGCACAGGGCGGCAAGCTGGTCATCGAAGACCTGCTGCGATTCCCACAGCAGGCGACCGATCAAGGTGCTCTTGCCGTCATCCACGCTGCCGCAGGTGATAAATCGCAGCATATCCTGATTGCGCTGGTGACTGAGAAATTCCTCAATGGAGGCAGGCAGCAGCGGTTTGCTTCGCTCCGGTTCGGCAGAAGTTGTGGCTTTTTTACGCGGGCGCCCCATCAGAAATAGCCCTCCTGTTTTTTCTTTTCCATGCTCGCCGTGGCATCCGAGTCTATGGCCCGTCCCTGTCGTTCGGAGTTGTGCGCGGCAACCAGTTCCAGAATAATGTCCTGGATGCTGGTCGAATCCGATTCCACGGCACCCGTCAGCGGGTAACAGCCGAGTGTACGGAAACGAACCTTCCTCGACTCGATTTCCTCACCGGGCAGCAGGCACATGCGCTCATCGTCCACGAGCAGGATCAGCCCGTCGCGGATAACCACCGGGCGTTGCTTGGCAAAATATAGTGGAACGACCGGAATGTGCTCGTGATAGATGTATTGCCAGATGTCGACCTCTGTCCAGTTGGAGAGCGGGAACACCCGGATGCTTTCACCGCGGTTCTTGCGCGTGTTGAAAAGATTCCAGAGTTCAGGGCGCTGGTTTTTTGGATCCCAGCGATGAGTCTGGGAGCGGAAGGAGAAGATACGTTCCTTGGCGCGGGATT
>CAIVZW010000583.1 GCA_903910495.1 uncultured beta proteobacterium | reverse complement strand
CTTCTTGAGTTCATAATGGAAATAGCCATCCACATCGGCGCGTCCGGTTTCTTCCACCTTGCCATAGCGGCGCATACCGAACAGCCAAACCGTCACTTCGCGTGACGGGTATCCGATGGCCTGGGCAATCTCTGGAATAGTCTTCGGGCCTTGTTCGAGAACGCCTGCAATGCGATCCCTCATGATCATTTCATCCTGAGCGATATCGAGCATGTCCCGCAATTTTGTTTTCTGAGTACTGTTCATGCTGTTACGGACTCCTTTAGGCTGGCATCGATCATGGCCAGAATCTGATCTTCCCGGTAGCCTTCGATAACGATGGCATCGTGCGGACAGACCGGAACGCAAGCCCCCTCACCCTTGCATGAAGACTCGATGGCCATCGCCACTTCCTTGTCGCCGCAAAGGATTCGTTCAATAGCACCGTAAGGGCAGACCTTGAGGCATTCGTCGCACCAAATGCATTTGGCTGTGTCAATTTTTGCAACGAGCGGCTCCAGGTGCAGGAAGCCCTTTTTCAGTAACGCACCGGTCTTGGTTACCGCTGCGAGCGATGATGCAATGCTTTCGGGCAGATTCTTGGGGCCTTGCGCGGTTCCGGCAATGCATACGCCATCAATGGCGGTTTCGACAGGTCGCAACTTGATGTGAATCTCGTTGTAAAACCCGTCTTTGCTCTTGGGTATCTTCAGCACATCGTTCAGCGCGTCGTTTTGTCGGGGTGTCATGCCGGTTGCGAGCACCACCAGATCGACACCGATCTCCAACTCTTCATCGCCCAACAAGGTGTCTTTGGTTTTGATGGCAAGCCGGCCATCGAGCTGTTCAACACGCGGCGGTTCTTTTGGATCCCAGCGCAGGAAGATCGCGCCGTCGGCTCGGGCATTTGAAAACACGGTTTCGAGGTGCCCATAGGTGCGGACATCGCGATAGAGGTGGTACTGATTGATGGTTTGTCCAAACTTCTGTTCCACCTCGTGCAACAAGCTGCCACTGAACGACGTGGCCACACAGCAGAACCGCGAGCACTGCGTGTTAGGCTCGGGACAGGTGTCGCTTTTCGTCTGGCGACTGCCGACACAATAGATGAAGCCGACGTCGCGGACCGGCTTTCCGTTGTAGGTCAACGGGCCGTCAGCCGCCACAAGCATCTGGCGAAAGTCTTTCAAGGTGACCACGCCGGGCATGCCCCAGCCGTATTCGCCCACGCCGGGTTCATAGGGCGTGAAGCCTGTCGTAACGATAATCGCGCCTACGTTGAGCGAGAGATCCTCCTTGTCACGCAGGCGAACCGTCGCGATGAAATCGCCAATATGACCGCTCTTGGCCGTCAGTTCGGCGTTGGTATAGAGAATTATGTTTTCATGTTTATTGATCTGCTCAAGGAGCCTTGCAACGACCTCGGCGCCGAGCTGATTGCTCGGACCCATCCGACCGACTTGTGATGCCCAACCGCCCGGCTCGTTTTCGCGCTCGATAATAAAAACCGCCATGCCTATTTCCGCGAGCGAGATTGCAGCACGCATTCCGGCCACGCCTGCTCCGACAACCAGAACGCGTTGCTGGGTTTCTATCCGAGTGGGGGTCAGTGGATGCGTCAAGGCAGCCTTGGCCACCCCGGCACGCACAATGTTGATTCCCTTAAACGTGGCACCGGCCTTGTCACCTGTATGCACCCAGGAGCATTGTTCCCGGAGATTGACGTGAACATATTCGTAAGGGTTAAGTCCTGCACGCTCCGCCATGGCGCGGAAGGTAAACAAGTGAAGTTTCGGGGAACATGATGCGATAACCAGTCCATCCAGGTTCTTCGCCTTGATATCGTCGATCATTTCCTGTTGCGAAGCATCCGAGCAGGCGAACAGATGGGTTCGTGCGATCTCGACATCCGCTTCGCCTTGGAGCGTCTCCGCAACTTCCTTGACGTTCACATGGTCGGAGATGTTCCCGCCACAATGGCATACATAGACGCCAATTTTTCGTTTCTCGGTCATTATCAGCCCCTCGTCCGTTCAAGGTAGGCGGCCGCCTGGCTTGCTGCAGCGCCGGAGTGCAGCACAGTGTCCGGAATATCCATCACACCAATGGTGGTACCCGCGGCAAAAAGACCATCAACACTTGTTCGGGCCGGCTCAGTGAAGGGATCCATCTCACGTACGTAGCCAACATCATCCGCTGCCAATTCCCCACCCTTGTAGAGAGAAAATGCATCCGTATTGGGCCGGACTCCTACAGTCAGAACCACGAGATCGTGTTCGCGGGTCTTCTTGCCGCCAGTGCCCAGCATATCTTCGTAATGCAATGCAAGGTTGCCGTTGGCAAGTTGTTCAATTCGCGCCACCTTGCCCTTGACAAATTCGACCCCCATGGCAATGGCTTGCTCGTAGAACTCGTTATAACCCTTGCCAAAAGCGCGCACATCAATGGTGTAAATGGTGACGTCGGCCATGGGCAGCGCACCCATGGCGAGTTGCGCTTGTTTGATGGAGTACATGCAGCCAATACGGCAGCAAAGCGGATTGCAGACCGTCTGGTCGCGCGAGCCAATACAGAGCAGGATGGCGATGCTTTCCGGTTCCTTGCCGTCCGAAGGCCGCAACACCGCGTTGAACGGACGCGTTGGTGCCAGCAGCCGGTCCATTTGAGGCCCGCTGATCACGTTGGGATATCTGTCGTAACCAAGCAGTTCTTTGGCGCCCGGGTCGAGGATCTTGAAGCCGGTTGACATAACCACCGTACCCACATTGATAGACATGGGTGTTGGTTTCTGGGAGAAGTCAATGCAGTTGGGCGCACAGACGCTGACACATTCCATACACTGGGAGCACTCCCCACAGTTCATACAACGCTGAGCCTCCTGCCGAGCCGCCTCCTCCGTCATGACCTGCTCATAGCATTCAAAGCTGTTTCGGCGTTCGTCAAGAGGCAATTCCGGTTGTGGAACGGGCTGCCGTTCTACGAATCGTTTTGCCTCTTCGATCACGACGTGCTTG
>CAIVZW010000582.1 GCA_903910495.1 uncultured beta proteobacterium | reverse complement strand
CCATGGTGTTCTCCTTAAAGTAAGTCACGCACATCAGCAAAATGTCCGGCAATCGCCGCCGCCGCCGCCATTACCGGGCTGACCAGATGCGTCCGCCCGCCTGCGCCCTGCCGGCCCTCGAAATTGCGATTCGACGTCGAGGCACAACGCTCTCCGGCTTCAAGACGATCAGCATTCATCGCCAGACACATTGAACAACCCGCCTCACGCCACTCAAAACCGGCTGCGATGAAAATCTTGTCGAGTCCTTCTTTCTCGGCCTGCTGCTTGACCAGACCGGAACCTGGAACAGCCAGCGCCAGCTTGATCCCGGACGACACCTGGCGGCCCTTGAGCACGCTCGCCGCAGCGCGCAGGTCTTCGATGCGCGAGTTGGTGCACGAGCCAATGAAAATCTTGTCGACCTTGATCGTCTTGATCGGTGTATTGGGATTCAGCCCCATATACAGCAGCGCACGTTCCATGCCTTCGCGCTTGACCGGATCCTTTTCCTTCGCCGGATCGGGCACACAGGCATCGATCGCCACCACCATCTCGGGCGAAGTTCCCCAGGTCACCTGCGGCTGGATAAGCTCGGCATTCATTTCCAGCACGCAGTCAAACTGTGCGCCTTCGTCGCTGCGCAAGCTGCGCCAGTAGTGAACGGCCGCATCCCACTGTTCGGCCTTCGGGGCGAAAGGACGCCCCTTCAGATAATTGATGGTCACCTCGTCAACGGCGATGAAGCCCATACGCGCACCAGCCTCGATGGTCATGTTGCAGAGCGTCATGCGCGCTTCCATCGACAATCCGCGTATCGTGCTGCCACCGAACTCGATGGCATAACCGGTGCCCCCCGCCGTGCCGATGCGGCCGATGATGGCCAGCGCGATATCCTTGGCGGTCACGCCCTTGCCCAACCTGCCCTCGACGCGGAAGAGCATGGTTTTCGACTTTTTCTGCAACAGGCACTGTGTCGCCAGCACATGCTCAACCTCGGAAGTGCCGACGCCCAGTGCCATGCAACCGAAAGCACCATGGGTGCTGGTGTGCGAATCGCCACAGACGACCGTCATGCCGGGAAGCGTTGCACCATTCTCCGGACCGATGACATGAATGACCCCCTGCCGCAGATCCTTGAACGGGAAGTAGGCCAGAGCGCCGACTTCGCGGATATTGGCATCGAGGGTTTCCACCTGCAGCCGCGATACCGGATCTTCGATGCCGCGATCCCAGTGGTCGGTCGGCGTATTGTGGTCGGCCGTGGCGACGATGGAGGAATTGCGCCAGGGCTTGCGCCCAGCCAGTTTGAGCCCCTCGAAAGCCTGCGGACTCGTCACCTCATGCACCAGATGACGGTCGATGTAAAGCAAGGCCGTCCCATCGGCTTCTTCATGCACCACATGGCTCTGCCAAAGTTTGTCGTATAAATTCTGGAGCATATCTTGGTTATCCGGAAAAGTCTGGCCACACTCAGCCAGTTTGAACGTACGATTATCTCACGGCTCGCCCAGACTGTCAGCCCGAGGACGTTAAAGACGGATTCAGTAACCACGGCGCGCAGAAAGATAAAGCGACTGTACCCGGTCAGCATAGCCGCGCAAGTCGGCAATACGCGAGTCATGCGACGGATGGGTCGACATCCACTGCGGCGTACCCCGGCCTGAAACGCGGGCCATTTTCTGCCACAACGAGATTGCCGCGTGCGGATCGTAGCCGGCACGCGCAGCCAGTTCGACGCCGATGCGATCGGCTTCCTGCTCCATGCCGCGAGAATTCGGCCGCATGAAGGCCAGATCACCGGCAGCGCCCAGAACGCTCTGTCCAAGATTCGGATCAACGCCATAATAGGTACCGATCAGAGCTCCGCCAATGGCCGCGGCCACACCGACTCCGGCCGCCTGCCCGGCCTTCTCCCGACCATGCTCGCGCAACGCGTGAGCAATTTCGTGCCCCATCACCGCAGCCAGTTCATCGTCGCTGACATGCAGTTGTTCGATCAGGCCGGTATAGACGGCCATTTTGCCACCCGGCATGCACCAGGCATTGAGCTCGTTCGAACTGAGGACGTTGACTTCCCAGCGCCAGCCAGGCGCATCGGTACGAAATGCGGCAGTGACCGGAATCAACCTGCCGGCGATGCGACGCACCCGCTGCAGCTCCGCCGCATCACGATTCAGATGATTCTTGGCTTGCTCGGCATGGATTGTCTGCTGATACGCTCTCTCCGCCGAACGGTTGACCTCGGCAGAAGAAACCAGCATCGTCTGTTCACGATTAACGCCAACAACCCCGCCCGAGGTCGTACGCGTTGTCGAACAGCCGGCGACAAGGACTGCTGTCAACAGAACGGCAAAGCCGGACCTGAAATAGCTATGCTCCATGTGAGTCCTCAAGAAACACCCTAAGCATCGACAACGCACGAAGGATTCGGTTCGCTGACGTCCTTCTCCCGAATCCATCCGGCCACCAGGATCAGGCCAATCAGTGCAAAAACAGAACTCAGGGTAAAGGTCAGTCCGGCTCCGAGGTAATCCCAGGCCCATCCACTGAGCAACCCGCCGGCCAGGCCGCCGGCACCGAACGACAGGCTGGAATAAAGCGCCTGGCCACGCGCACGGGTCTGACCCGGAAACCAGCGGTTAACGGCTGAAATTGTCGCCGAGTGAAAAGCCCCGAAAGTCAGCCCGTGCATGAGTTGTGTCAGTACCTGTACGGCCAGACTATCGACGCCCCAGCCGATCATCGCGAAACGCAGTACCGCCACCGCAAAGCACACCATAAGGATGCGACGCAGACTGAAGCGCTGCATCATCCGCGACATGAATAGAAATACGGCAATTTCGGCCAGCACACCCAGTGAAAACAAGACACCGACCAGCAATTTGCTGTAACCGTGCTCGGCCAGAAAAATCGAGTAGAAAATGTTTAACGCCCCATGCGCCGCCGACATGGCAAAGCATGCTGCCAATAATGCACGGACACAGGGCTGGCGCAGGATTTCAGTGATCGGGAACGCTTCCTCCGCAGACCTATGCTCGGTCGGTTCCGGGATCAGCACCGAACTGAGCAAAATGCCGGCCAGCGCAACAACGCAGACCCAGAGCAGACTGTTCATCGGCATAAAATCGAGCATGGCACCGGTGCCCAGCACGGCAACGATAAAGCCGACCGAACCCCAGAGCCTGACCCGGCTGTAGCGTGTCGGATCGTCCCGCAGATGATCGAAGGTCAAGGTCTCGACCATTGGTAACGAGGCCGTCCAGAAGAAGGCGAGAACGGCCATGGCGACCACAAACGATTCCAGGCGACTGATAAAAAAGAAGGCGGAAAACACGATCAGCGACACCAGACCGGATAGCCGGACAATCAGCAGCCGCTGCCCGAGGCGATCAGCGAGCAAACCCCAGAGATACGGACAAAACAGGCGCATCAACTGCATTTGCGACATCAACAGGCCGATATCCCAGGCAGAAAACGAAAGCGACTGAAAGTAAAGCCCGAAGTAGGGCGAGAAAACGCCAATGAAGGCGAAATATGAAAAATAGAAGGCGGAAAGCCGCCAATAGGGAAAACGATGCATCCGGCGATTTTACCGGATGCATCGCCAGAAACGGCGTTCTTACCTGGTGGCTTGCTGGCCGGACCGATAGGCCAGCATTAAATGATACAGATCATCCTTCACTTTTACGCGGTGCTTCTTCAAATCCTCAATGGTGAAATCGTCAACCGGCATATCGTGCTCCTCCAGATCTTCGACCTTGCCCGTCAATCGGTGATACGTCGAATATAAGCGGGCAAACAGCGGATTACCATTGCGCAAGACATTGATTGCATCAGTCATTTCCGGAAATTCATGGTGAAGATCATGGTGCTCGACGTGCATGATCGTGCCCTCTCTCTGTTCTTGGCCAACCCGATGAGCGGCCAGCATGGTTTAAAAACAAAAAACTGAAAGCCTGTCCGGCTAATGTATCACCACATTTCAAAACTGTTTAGTCCCTTTGATACTGGAATTTTGCACAGTATCGGCAACTCACAGGCGCGGCGTCGAACACAGCACATCGCTGCACTGAGCACGATGAT
>CAIVZW010000581.1 GCA_903910495.1 uncultured beta proteobacterium | reverse complement strand
TGCTCATGGCTTTGGCATCATCTCAAGCGTTTCAGTGAAGGCTAACACGCGAACGCGAGTTAGGCCGGAGCTAAAACGCTTGCGCGCGATATGTTTATTCATGGCTTTGGCATCATCTCGAGCGTTTCAGTGAAGGCTAACACGCGAACGCGAGTTAGGCCGGAACTAAAACGCTTGCGTGCAACATGTTTGTTCATTGGCTCAGGACTTGAGTCCCGCCCGCTGTACCATCTCGACGGCCTGCCCGACGGCAGCCAGGAGGCTGCCGGGGTCGGCCCGACCGGTTCCGGCCAGTTCCAGCGCGGTACCGTGGTCGACCGAGGTACGGATGATGGGCAAACCGAGCGTCACGTTGATGCCCTTGCCGAAGCTGGCATACTTGAGTGCCGTCAATCCCTGGTCATGGAACATGGCCAGTACACAATCACCCCGGGACAGCGTCGACGGAGTAAACAGGGTATCGGCAGACAATGGGCCGATCAGGATCATGCCCTCGGCACGCAAACGGTCGAGCACCGGCGTGATGACTTCAATCTCCTCACGCCCGAGATAACCGCTCTCGCCGGCGTGCGGGTTGAGTCCGGCGACCAGAATGCGCGGATTCCCGATAGCGTATTTTCTGCCCATGTCGGCATGCAGGATGCGTAGCGTCCGTTCCAGAGAATCCTGCGTCACCGCCGCCGGGACATCCTTCAGCGGCAGATGGGTCGTCACCAGCGCAACGCGCATGCCGCCGCCGGCAAGCATCATCACGACCTGCGCGGTGTGCGTTTTCTCTGCCAGGTATTCGGTATGCCCGACAAATGGAATGCCCGCATCATTGATCGCGCCCTTATGCACCGGCGCCGTGACCAGCGCTGAAAATTCGCCTGACAGGCAACCTTCCAGCGCCCGATCAAGCAACCGAAGCACATACGGAGAATTGGCCGGATCAAGTTTTCCGGGGCATGAAGGAACGGACAACGGGAGGTGCAAAATGTCGAGTGTGCCGGGAGAGGGCAGCATGCCGGGCGACCAGTCGCGCAAGCGGCCGGAGAAGCCGAGCAATTGCGCCCGCTCGGCCATTAGTTGCCGGTCGGCAAGGATGACCAGTTGAACAGGAGGCGCTTGCCCGACGCGTTCAAGCAAACGCAAACAGATCTCGGGGCCCACTCCGGCCGGTTCGCCTGAAGTAACGGCAACGATGGGCCGCGACATGGCTCAACGCTCCTCGAGACGAATCTCGACGTAAGCCCGGTCACGCGCCTGTCGCAGCCAGTCCTGATACGCTTCGTCCATCTTGCGCTCACGCAATACCTGACGCGCCGCCACGCGCTGACGATCCGCCGACACATCCTGCACGCGCCGCTCAAGCACTTCGATCAGATGGAAACCGAAGGGCGACTGAACCGGTTGGCTGACTTCACCCGGCGGCAACTGATTCATCGCCCGTTCGAAATCGGGTACGGTATCGCCGGGATAAAGCCAGCCCAGGTCCCCGCCCTTGGACGCCGCACCATCCTGCGAGAACAGTCTGGCCAGTTCAGCAAAACTGGCGCCGTTCTTGATGCGATCGTACAAACCGCTCAGCTTGTGTCTGGCGTCGGATTCGGAGACCACTTCATTAACCTTGACCAGAATATGCCGGGCATGCGTTTGCTGAACCGCAGGCATGGCCGCGCCGCCGCGCTTTGAGACCAGCTTGACAATGTGAAAGCCATTCGGGCTGCGCAGGATCGGGGCGATTTCGCCGACATTAAGCTTGCTGACAATTTCAGAAAAGATCCCCGGCAGACGGTCCGCTGTGCGCATTCCCAGGCTACCTCCCTGCAGGCCATCGGGCGAGTCGGAATAGGCGGCCGCCATCTGCGCGAAATCCTCCCCCTTTTTCAGCCGTTCAAATACCTGATCGGCCTTGGCCTTGAGTTTCTGAATCTGTTCAGGACTTGCCGATTCGGGGGAACGCAAGAGAATGTGCGCCACTTCGAACTCTTCACCGACTCCCCCTTTCGCCGAATCGCCGCTCAGATGGTTGTCAATCTCGCCTTCCGAAATGGCAATCTTGTTTTCCACCTCACGCTCGCGGACGCGGGCAATGGTCATTTCTTCGCGGATATCCTCGCGAAACTTCACAAACGGAATTCCGTCTTTCTGCAGAGCCTCGCGAAACTGTATTAGCGACATCTTGTTGCCCGCAGCAATGCGCTGCAGCGCCTGCTCGAGCTGTGTGTCATCGACCCGCATGCCGATGTCCCGAGCATGCTGCAACTGAACCTTGTCCATCACCAGCCGTTCGAGCATCTGCTTCTCGAGCACATCGCGCGCTGGCAGGGCGGTTCCCTGCCGCTTCAGTTGATTGAGCGCCAGATCAAGGCGCGTACGTAACTCGTGGTAAGTAATCACCTCGTCATTGACCACGGCAACGATACGATCGGCCGGCAAAGGGTCGCTGGCCTGCCGTTGCGGTGATTGTGCACAGACCATGCCGGAAAAACACGAAAACAGAACCCATGCGCGAAGCAATTTCATCATCTTTAACACCTTCTATTGGCCAAATACAGGATCGGCCACGGGTTGGTTGATCAGGCTGTAGCCCTGGACATTGCGCCGGAGAAGATTGACCGGATTGCCGCCGATACTGGCAAAATCATTCAGTTCCAGCTGGATGAAGAAGCCCGTTGAAGCCTTGTCCTGGGTCAGGGCCAGTCGCTGGAAAACGCCGCGCACAACCCAGCAGCCGCCGTTGTATTCCAGGCCGGCGATGGTCTGGATCAGGCGCCCGCCCTGGGAACTGGTTGAAAGATTCGTTCCGGGATCCTTGAACGAATAGTTGAGTCGCCCGACACCATGCCAGCGTCCCGTAATCGGCCACTGCCCGGAAAAGTCAACCTGGTCGACCGGCGCCGTGGCATCGCGGTTGTAACGATACGCAGCGTTCAGCACCTTGCCCGGTTCCGGCTGATAGCGTACGCCCATCGAATAGCGTTTGACCTGTCGATCGCCAAAGTTGTACTGCGAAGCGGCATCGGCATAAACCCGGGGCAGAACCTGGCCACTGAAAGCCGCCAGAAAATCGGACTTGTCCCATTTGTTGTTGTCGGAAACCGTTGTAGAGCCGGTGGGGAGCGCCACCTGGTTCTTCGAAAAATAGAAACGCTGGCCGAGCATTGCCCGCATGATTTCCGAACCCGTCTTGGGCTCAAGCAGACGGGTCGTCACTGCCGCCGTCAACTGGTTGGCGTTGTTGATGCGGTCCCAGCCGGAAAATTGGTTCTCGGAAAAAATCTGCGCAAAGTTAAAATCCGCCAGACCGGTATCGAAAATCGGGATCTGATCCTGATTCTTGTACGGAATATTCAGGTAGTAGAGGCGGGGTTCCAGTGTCTGTGTGTAGTCGCGTCCGAACCAGTGGCTGTTCCGCTCGAAGGTCATGCCCGAATCAATACTGGCCACCGGCAGCGTCGTGCTGATCGAATCCGTCTGACCCGGCGCCAGTCCAGAAAGCGCATAGTGACGAATGTTCAGGCCGAGCTTCGGGGTCACATACCACCCCGGGGTCACATAGGGCAGTGCCACCTGAGGATAGAGCACCATGCGCTGCCCGTCGGGATCGGCCACGGTGCTGCCGTTGATGACCTGCTTCGGCTTGGAAAACGAGGTGTATTGCCCCATGAAACTGCTGTCGGTCAGATACCAGTCGGGCTTGCGGGCATTGACGGTGATTTGCGGCAGCATGCGATACTGTTCGAGCACCGGGTTCTTCGGATCGGGTTGCAGCGTCTGATAATTCTGGAAATTGGCCGTGGCATTCCACCAGCCACCTCCGCCATAGCTCACCATGCCCTGCTGCATGAGCTGGGTCTGCGAAGTGCTCATGACGTTGCTTGACAGATCGGTGAAGTAGTCATTATCCGAGACCTTGTTGTAGTTGATCATCCCGGCAAATCCGTTGGCCAGACTCTGGTTATGCACCAGAGATATTCCGTAGCGGCTGTCGCCCTCCCTCAATTTGTCGCTGGGCAGCGTCTCGACGCGGGCCTCACCACGATAGCCACCGCCGAACGCGGTATCGAGATAGCGGAACTCCGAACTCAGCAGAGCACCGCGTTTGCTCAGCATGCGCGGCGTGATTGTCGCGTCCATGTTCGGTGCGATATTCCAGTAGTAGGGCTGCCTGAGCGAGAAACCACTGTCGCTGGTCGCCCCGAACGACGGCGCAAGGAAGCCCGATTTACGGGCGTTGTTCAGCGAAAACGACAGCCACGGCGAGTAAAGAATCGGCACATCCTTGAAATAAAGCGTACCGTCCTTGCCTTCGCCGGTTTCATGGTCATAATCGAGCTTGAGATCACCGGCCTTGGCGTACCAGTCGTTGTTCCCCGGCGCGCAGGTCGTATAGCTGCCGTTCGTCAGCCGGATCTGATTCTCGCCCTCGAAGTCGATCCGATCGGCCTCGCCTCGCCCTTCCGACATCGTCCGCGCCATGGTGGGCAAATCAGTCGAGGTCTGGTTAAACGAACGCGGCAGGGCAAACCCCGAGTTCCAGGTATCGCCCCCCTGCTGTTCAAGGTATTGCGCAGCAAAGGCCTTGTCGGCCGCCGCCTGACTCCCGGGTTGAGGCTGCCGTTTGATGAGATACGAAGGCTGCTCGAAAAAGCCCACCTGATCTTCCAGCTTGAGCCGCATCTTCGGTCCGGTAATCAGACTTTCGCCCTGTTCCAGACGGACATTGCCCTCGGCCTCGATTTCGTCATCGACCGGCCAATAGGTCAGGCGATCGGAATTGACTACGGTACCGATCTTGCGCAGTTCAGCATCACCTTCGGCAATGAACTCCCGGTCAATCTCTCCCCCCATGCGGTAGGCGCTGAGGAAAACCGGTCGCGGCACAGGGCTTTCCTTCGGCGGAGGCAGCATCGTCTTTGCCGAACGCAAGGCCAGTGCCGGCAAGACATCGGGCACTTCTTCCTCGTCCCGCCAGCCTCTTGCTGCAACCAGCGGCGGCACGGTTTCCGTGGGC
>CAIVZW010000580.1 GCA_903910495.1 uncultured beta proteobacterium | reverse complement strand
TGGCCAGAACCATCAACGATCTGTGCTTTGATGATCTCGATGCGCCGGCCGTGGTGCTCGGCTCGCGCAACTGGATTACCCCGGCCTACGAACTGGAAGAGCATTTCTTCCCGCAGGCTGATGGGTTCATCGACATCATCCATCAGCGTATCCTGCCGATTCCGGGCTATACCCCGACGCGAAGCTTCAACGATGTCGAGATGCTGCGCCGGGCACGGCTCGGCGTGTGATGCTCATAAAGACAATAACTCCAGGGAAATAGTGAAAACTGCAGCCATACGATTCGACTGCGATGAAGTTCGTGTCAGAAACATAAAAAGAATCGATCATAAGAAAAGGGACTCCAATCATGAAAAATATTCCGCATAACTTCTTTAAAGAATCCATCAAGGCGGGCCGTAGGCAACTGGGCTTGTGGCTTACGTGTGCCAATCCTTACACGGCGGAAATTGCGGCCACCTCGGGATATGACTGGCTGTTGATCGATGGCGAACACGGGCCCAACGATGTTCCAACCATACTTGCGCAACTGCAGGCCGTGGCTCCCTACAGCAGTCACCCGATTGTGCGTACAGTCAATAAGGATCCTGCACTGATCAAACAAATTCTGGACATCGGCGCACAGACATTGCTTGTGCCGATGGTTGATAGCGCTCAGGAAGCACGTGATCTCGTATCTGCCATGCGCTATCCGCCACGGGGTATTCGGGGTATCGGGGCGATCGTTGCCAGGGCGTCACGCTGGGGGGGTGTTGAGGATTACGTGCATGTAGCGGAAGAACAGCTTTGCCTGCTAGTCCAGGTAGAAACGAAACGTGGCCTGGAAAATCTTGACGAAATCACAATGGTCGAAGGAGTCGACGGCGTTTTCATCGGGCCGGCAGATTTATCGGCCTCGATGGGTCATCTTGGAGATCCTGGACACCCGGAAGTCAAAGCGGCAATCGAATATGCAATTAAACGAATTTGCACGCTGGGCAAAGCTGCGGGAATCATGGGTACAGATCCAGTTACCGCCAGACACCATATTTCGTGCGGGGCCAGTTTCGTCGCCGCTGCTGTCGACACCATGCTGTTAACAAAAGCAATGCGCGAGGCTTGGGACCGAACTATTGAAGAACTCGACAAGTAAGGCGAACAGTAGTCCTTACTGAACTGAAGCTGGGCAGCAAACAAAATAAGGCTTGCTTGCCGAACAAATCGCTCTCAGTAAATACGAAAAAGCCCACATAAATTGGGCTTTTTCTTTGTGAATTCGTTGGTGCCCCGTGACAGAATCGAACTGCCAATTGATGATTACAAATCAACCGTTATACCATTTAACTAACAGGGCGAAACAGCCGTGAATTATAGCTTTCCGAGTCATTCCAGGCAACCGTTGAGGACCGAAGCAAGCAGAATGGACAAAGCACATTTCAGCAAGATTCAATATTAACGAAGACAGATGAAATTTCGGGGGAAACTCAGCATCCAATAAGGCTGTTAAACTACTCAGGCAAAGGCAGGTCAGTGCTTAAATTATCAGGCGGGGTAGTTGATCGACTGATAGCGAAACTGGCTGCTACCCATGCCAATAGAAAGCCCAATGAACACAGGGCTTAATTTATAACGTATTGAATAATTAGCTTAATATCACAAATGACGCAGCGTAAGAATCAGGGGTCGTCCGTTACAAATCAACTGCACGACCTTCATGCTACGGGGGCATACCCTGCTGTTGAGGCGCGGATTATAGCCGAAGAGGGCAGATGCCGCATCCAGAAGGGCGAATTCCGGTTTGCAATAAACGCTATCCATCCACATCATTATTCCACCAAGTAAATCGCACGAACCATGGCAACTCCCTCTAACCCTTCTGAAATTGCCCGCGAAACCCTGAAGCAACTGATGTCACGGAGAATGTCGCCGTCTCCGGACAACTACCGCGACATCTACAACGAAATCGCCGGCATTAAAGAGAAAACTGCTGATGTTTTTCCCGAACGCGAACTCAAGTCACTCATTGCCACGCTGCCCAAGGAAAACCCGGTTCAGCAGCGCCTCTCACGCCAGCTAGATCAGGCGCTCAAGGGGAAAAACTGGGAGGATTACTGCAAGACACTGACTGAATTTGTCAAGGAACACAGCACGGAATCCGAACAGAACTGGGGGGATTTGATTACCGAATTCCTGCGCCAGTGGGAAGCCAAGCAGTCCACCCTGACTCCGGCGCGCAAACGAGAATCGCTTGAACACGTTCTTGCCGGAGCCTCGAAGAATAGTGAAATTCTGTTCGGCCGCCTGCAACGCCTGATCAAATCGTGGTCGCAGAATAGCGCTGAACCCGATGATACGGCAATGCTTGAGGGCGACATCGACGACCTGCCCGAAGCGCCAGCATCAGAATTAACGCCTGTCCTGTCAACCCCTTCCGCAGTCCCGGTGAGTCGCGCCAGCGAATTGCTGCCCGAACTGCGCGACCTGTTCGCCTATACGCTCGAAGTGGCCGTCATCACACAACTCGGCGACGATCCTGAACTGGCCGCCGAGGCGAAGGCCATTGCCACATCGGTGCGCAGCGCCAATACGCTGCAGGCCATGCAGGAGATGCTGGCCGCCGTCAAGCGCCTGGCTTACCGCCTGGAGTTTCTGGCCGAGGACCGTAACGAACTGCGTACCGGCTTGCTCAAGCTGCTGCAACTCATGATCGACAATGTCAGCGAACTGGTGGTCGATGATCGCTGGCTGAACGGGCAAATCGACATGGTGCGCGAGATTGTCGCGCGCCCGATGAACATCCGCTCGATCAACGATGCCGAACACCGTCTCAAGGAAGTCATATTCAAGCAGAGCCAGCTCAAGCACAGCCTGACTGAAGCCAAGGAGGCGCTCAAACAAATGCTGGCCGGATTCGTCGATCACCTCGCTGAATTTGCCGACTCGACCTCGGATTACCACGACAAGATTGAAATCTGTGTGCAGAAAATCAGCAAGGCCGATGACATCGGCCAACTGGAAGACGTACTCGCCGAAGTCATCAGCGAAACCCGGATCATCCAGATCAACGCCCAGCGTTCACGAGATGATCTGCGCGCCTCCAAACAGCGGGTTGAAGAAGCCGACAAACGCATCAATGAGCTGCAAGGCGAACTCGACAAGGCCAGTACGCTGGTCCGCCATGACCAGCTCACCGGTGCGCTCAACCGGCGCGGCCTTGAAGAAACTTTCGACAGCGAAGTTGCGCGCTCGCAGCGCAGGAGATCTGCACTCTGCGTTGCCCTGCTCGACATCGACAACTTCAAGAAACTGAACGACTCGCTCGGGCATGAAGCCGGTGACACCGCGCTCATTCATCTGGTCACCGTCATCCGGGATACGCTGCGACCACAGGACACCCTGGCCCGGTTTGGCGGGGAAGAGTTCATCATCATCATGCCCGACACGCCGGTCGATGCCGCCAAAAAGGCCATCGTCCGCCTGCAGAGGGAACTGACCAAACGATTTTTCCTGCACGAAAACGAAAAGTTGTTGATAACCTTCAGCGCCGGCGTGACCGACCTGCGCCCCGACGACACCCAGACGAGCATTACCAAGCGGGCCGACGAAGCAATGTATGCCGCCAAAAAGGCCGGCAAGAACCGGGTGGTTACGGGGTAAGTCATCTGATGCCTTGCAGATGAGATAACTTGTTGTGTAATATAATCAATACTTATTACACAACACGCGCCATGAACCGTCGAAAAACACCTTTTGTTTTACAAAAGCATGCCCTGCCTCTCATGGCCATGTTTGCGGAAGCCGTTGAATGGGCGACATCACAAACGCAAATCGAAACCCAGCCGCCCGGTCACATCGCCATCGACCCACGCGAGCGGGGAGGTCGTTACGCGGTCTGGATTCGGTATGGTGCCAACGGGAAACAGGTTAAAGACTATCTGGGGCCGGAAGGGTGTGAAAAACATCTGGCAGCGCTGGCAGCACTTGAGGGTTACAAGAGAATCAGGGAGCAAGCCCGTAACCTGCGCAAACTGGGTTTTGAATCCGTAGAGCACGATGCGGCGCTGGTTATCGCTGAACTCAGCAATGCCGGTCTGTTTTCCGGTGGAGGGATTCTGATTGGCACGCGTGCTTTCGGCTCGATACTCAATCACCTCGGTTACAAAGCCACCCCATTTCTCGGCACCCAGGACGTTGATATTGCCCGGATTCGCACAATCAAGCTCGCTACAAGCCTGCCAGACGGCGGCTTTTGCGAATTACTCAAGCAAACCGGCCTCCGTTTCTCGCCCGTGACGGGACTGGAGCGCCCCCCCGGTCCGCCGACCTCCTACAAAGTCATTGGCCGTGAACTAAAAGTCGATCTTCTGGTGCCTGCGCCAACGTCGGCAATTCCCTACACCACAAAACGGATTCCGGAACTGGACGCCCATGCCACAACGCTACCATTTCTGGACTATTTGATTTCGGACTCATGGAGCACCGTCATTATCGGCCGAGATCACCTCATACCAGTGCGATGCCCGCCACCAGCACGCTATTGTTTTCATAAGCTGGTTGTGGCCGATTTGCGATCAGGCCTGGAAAATCCGAAAAAAGACAAAGACACGGCACAAGCCGGAATTCTCGCCGCGATACTGCACGAAGAAGACCCTGAATCACTTGTTGAAGCGGCCGGCGCGATGACATCGACCATGGTAAAACACGCTAAAAAATCCTTCCCCCAACTGGAAAAATTACTGGCAGGACAATACCCGGCCGCACTGGATATGGTGCAACGCCTCTTGTCTGGAGCTCACTAACACTGCGGAGGCCAATGGAGGATCTGGCGTTGGGTACGGGAGGCCCAGGCCACAAAGCGTCCTACAAGGCAGACGATGTCCAGTTTTCAACCACGAGGCCAGGATAGTCCTTGAAATCGGCCTCATTATTGGTAACCAGGACGGCCCCCACGCTCAGCGCATGGGCGGCAATCAGGCGGTCAAGCGCATTCTTGCGACGCTCGGGTACGGCGGCACGCAACACCCCGTAGCTGTGGGCAGCGGCTTCGTCAAAAGGCAAAGCCGGGATGTGCCGAACAAATTGATCAAGAAGCCGCTCGTTGTGGGTTCGGGTTGTCGTCAACGCCTCAATACCGGCTCGTAACTCGGCCAGTGTGATGACCGACATGCAGGCATCACCAATTTTAAGCGCACTAACCCGCGCAGCGACCTCTGCCGGTTGCTGGTGCATGACATAGATACAGATGTTGGTATCCAGCATGAATTTCATTTCGCAAGCCCGGTCGCTGGCATTGAGGCATGCGCCAATTCTTCCCAGTCACGTTCCATCTCGGGTGAGTCGTCACGGCCATTGGCCATGAAATCCGGAGAAAACTGGGCACAAATGTCCATCAGACCGGCCAGACTCTCTTGCACCACGGGTCGCACGACGAGGGTATTCCCCACGCGCTCGATTTCCACCACCTGCGACGCATTGGCAAAGGCGAGTTCCTTTGGAATGCGCACAGCCAGCGAATTTCCACTTTTGAATACTCGAGTCAACATGAAAAACTCCTCTTAACATGTATATACAGGATATACATTTTTGGGAATAATTCAATCCAGATTGTTCAATTGCCCGTAGGACAGGCATCCTGTCCAATCTACAAAAGCGAGACGTCTTGCCATTCACCGAATTATCACTAGAATAGCCATATTAGCCATTTCATGGAATAAATTAATGATTGCCATCACCTCTGTCGAAGCCCAAAGCCGCTTTGGAGAACTGATCGACCGCTCGCAGCGCGAGCCGATTCAAGTCACCCGCCGAGGCCGTACTGTCGCCTATGTCATCTCTGAGCACGACATGAAAGAACTGGCCGACGTTCATAAACGGCGTGAAGTGGCGGCTCGCTGGTATTCCGCCTATCGTCAGGACGTAATCGGGCAGCCCGTGCCGGCCTTGAGCGACGAAGACATCAACCAGATCGTCCATGAGCTTCGCTAGACGCGTCGTGCTGGATACGGGGGTATTGGTCAGCGCCGCCATTCGCACTCAATCCATTCCTGCACTTGCGCTGGAAAAAGCCTTATTGCAGTTTGAAGTCTGCGTCAGTCATGCCACATTGCAAGAGTTGGAAACAGTGCTGCGGCGCCCAAAATTCGACCCCTACCTGTCCATCGAGCAGAGGGAAGCTTTTATCTCCGGCTTTCGTGGCCACGTCGCACTCGTCGAAGTCACGCAAATCATCAGCGATTGCCCCGACCCCAAAGACAATAAATTTCTTGCCCTGGCCGATACGGCCATGGCCGAACTGATCGTTTCCAGCGACCCGCACCTCGCCAACATGCACCCCTGGCGCGGCATCCCCATCATGCCACCTTCCGCCTTCCTGGTCGGCATACGCTGAGATCACAAAAGCCACATCCATTGTAGGTCGGGCTTGTAGGTTGGGCTTCAGCCCGACAGCGGCGCATGCGTAACCTTGTCGGCCTGAAGGCCGACCCACAAGACCCACCCCGCAAGCCAAGCAGGACGGGCACCTTACAACCCCATGCCGCGAGAAGGCAATAAACATGCACTCTCCACGGCAATGCAGTCGTAGACCGCCTATCCAGGCGCCCTGAGCGATACCCCGGTATCGCGAAGAAGTACTCTTGTATGTTCTGTTTTGAGGGTTTATATAAATGAATGGTGGTCTGTGGAGCTTGTGGGCAAAGGGATGCGCGGTGGGAAACGCGAAGCGTTTTCCACGGTAAGCGTCCCGGTTCGCCGTAGGCGAATTGTCCATAAATCCACAGACCTCTGGTTTCGGCGCGGCAGCTCGGAATACTCTGGGGCTAGCAAGCCCGTCCCCAAGCACGGAGCGTCGCGCCGAGTTCTCACTGACAACCCGAACGGTTGCTGGGGCCAATAAGCCCGCATTTTTGCAAGGATGGGTGCGATGAGCGAGATGACTGTTGAGAAGTTTGTTGGGATTGACGTCTCGAAAGGGACGTTGGATCTGTGTATTGAACCTGCCGGAGAGACCCTGCATGTCGATTACGACGACAAAGGCATCAGCCAAATCGTCAAACGTCTGGTGGAACAGGCTCCTGCACTGATCGTTATCGAAGCGACCGGCGGCCTGGAAATGCGGTTGGCTGGCGAACTGGCGGCCAAGAATCTGCCGGTCGCCATTATCAATCCTCGACAGGCACGCGATTTCGCCAAAGCGACGGGACAGTTGGCCAAGACTGATTTGGTTGATGCCGCCATCCTGGCCGCGTTTGCCCGCGCTATCCGGCCTGCTGTGCGCCCCATCAAGGACGCCGATACCCGTGATCT
>CAIVZW010000579.1 GCA_903910495.1 uncultured beta proteobacterium | reverse complement strand
CGCTCATCGAGCACGATGGCCTTGCCCGAATAACGAAGCAACAGCCGGGTCTCCGGCAGGCTATCGTTCCTGCTCTGGTCCTGGGCGTCTGGATTACTCAATTCCGGTGGCAAAGAATCCGGCGAAAAAAGCTCGAACAACGGCGTCCCGGGAGATCCTTTCCTGGCGCCAGCCAGGCCGGGATCACGAGTCATATTCTTCAGCGCAGGAGACAGCGCCGTGTGCGCCTGACTATTGATCAACACCTGTCCGGGCCTGGCCAGACCGGCAAGCCAGGTGGCATCGACGGTTTCGCCAGAGACATCAGCGTCTGCATCGCTGACCGGACCCTGCGCAAAACCGACACGCAGTGCCAGCTTGACTCCGGACACCGGCGGCAGGTCAGCCACCCGTTGCTGCATCTCGATGCTCGCCTGGAATGCTCTGTCGGCAAGCTCAAACACTGCCAGCAACTGATCACCGGTGGTTTTGATGACGCGCCCAGAGCAAGCCTCAACCGCTCGCTCAATCCGCTTCAGGCAGCGTTCAACGGCACGCTGCGTTTCGCGACTGCCAAGCTTCGCGTGCAGTAGTGCGCTTCCCGACACGGCGACGCAAAGCACTGAGCGCAGGAGACCTTGATCTTTCATGCGTGTTCCGGCGGCAGCGACAGGCCATCAGCAAACTGCGGGACATCAAATACCGTGTCGCCGCCATCCAGTCCTGCCAGTTCGGCGCCGACGCGCAAGCGCTTGAAGTCAAACAGGGTGTTGTCGGCCAGATGTGACGGGACAATATGCTGCAAGGCAGAAAATACCGACTGGGTGCGCCCCGGATAGCGGCGATCCCAGTCGGCCATCATCTCGCGGATTTTCTGGCGCTGCAGGTTGTTCTGCGAACCGCACAGGTTGCAGGGGATGATCGGGAAGGCCATGCCCCGGGAAAAGCGGGCGATGTCGCTCTCACTGGAATAGGCCAGCGGACGAATCACCACATGCGCGCCGTCATCGGTGACCAGTTTGGGCGGCATGGCCTTGAGCTTGCCGCCAAACAGAAGATTGAGGAACAGGGTATGCACAATATCATCGCGATGGTGGCCGAGAGCGATCTTGTTAGCACCGAGTTCCTTGGCCGTGCGGTAGATGACACCGCGCCGCAATCGTGAACAGAGCGAGCACGTCGTCTTGCCCTCGGGGATCTTCTCCTTGACGATCGAATACGTATCCTGCTCGACAATGCGGTACTCGACACCGAGGCCGGAAAGATACGCCGGCAGCACGTCGGCGGGAAAGCCCGGCTGCTTCTGATCCAGATTCATGGCAATCAGCCGGAAGTCGACCGGTGCCCGCTTCTGCATCGCCATCAGGATCGACAGCATGGCGTAGGAATCCTTGCCACCGGAGATGCAGACCAGGACGGTATCGCCATTCTCGATCATGTTGTAATCGGCAATGGCCTTGCCGACGTCGCTTTCGAGCCGCTTTTTCAAGCGCTGAAGGTTTTTTGAATTTTCCACCAGACCTCTACCGATTGTTTCGCTGGGATCGATTACAGATGCGCCGTGCGCCCGCCATCAACGTTGATCACCTGCCCCGTGACGTAGGGCGCATCATTGAGCATGAAGCGCACGGCAAGGGCAATGTCCTGCGGACTGCCGGAGTGCTTGAGCAAGGTATGCGCCACGATACGCTCGCGCGCTTCGCCATCGAACGCGCTATCGTCGGGCCACAGGATCGGACCCGGCGCCACGGCATTGACCCGCACCTCCGGTGCCAGTTCGATGGCCAGTGCCCGGGTCAGCCCGAGCAGACCGGCCTTGGCCGCACAGTACAGCGGATAACCGGCCAGCGGGCGCTCGGCGTGGATGTCGGTGATATTGACCACCGCGCCATGCGCTGCCTTTAGATACGGCGCGGCCGCCTGCGTCAGGAACAGCGGCGCTTTCAGATTGCTGCCCAGCAGATCGTCCCAGTCGGCCAGAGTAATTTTGCCTAGCGGCGTGGCAAAGAAACTCGATGCGTTATTGACCAGCGCATCCAGCCGGCCGAAATGCGCCACGGTAGCGGCGACCAGAGCAGAGAGCGCTTCAATGTCCAGCAGATCGGCCTGCCGGCAGAGGGCAGAACCCGGTCGTACAGCATTCAGTTCGGCGGTAATCGCCTCGGCCGCCGCGGCCGCCGTTCGATAGTGCACCATGATGTTGGCCCCCGCCGCATGCAACTCGCGGGCGATCGATCGCCCCACCCGCTTTGCCGCCCCGGTCACCAATACCGTTTTGCCGATCACGCCCGACTCCCGAGATTTCCTACTGCTACAAGGAGATGGATTTTAACGGATTTCCTGCTTCGCCGCCTGATCAGGACGATTCCCGGATTCTCTACATTATCCTTCGGACGGGTGATTTCATCTGACTTCAAAATCCAGCGCAGAGGTGACCGAAGAAAATGTGCCCCGCAGGCAACGGGCCTTGAACTCGAATATCCCTTGTATGGGACAGGCTCACCACGAACGGGTTTTTGAACTCTCACCCGGAGGGTGAAAAACCCGTTCGCCCTGAGCAGCCCGGACAGCGGGCGTGTCGAAGGGTTCATCATCTTTCAACTGCGGTTTTTAGTATTATTGAGTGATAAGCTAGGTCCGCGTTCGGCCACGAACCAGACCTTCAAGAAATCGCACTCTTAAGCGGTCATTGATGCGTTCTAGGTGTATGCTGATGCGCTATATTTTAGCTGCTGCTTTTCGCGTTCTATTTATTACTGTATGAGACTTGCTGTTGGGTATTTCAAACCCGGTCTATGAGGCGCTTCCAGCGCCAGCAGCGGCGCCGAGTTATGCGGCACGCGCCGGTTGTTGGCCATACCGGCTGATTGGTTTAGACGGCCTTGGCAAACTATCCTGTGAGGCGAGCGAACACCTTGCCGGGCTGTCCGCGCAGCGGTCGGCCCCACACACTGACTTACTGAAAGGAGACGCTGTGAATCTGGGTCTGAATGGAAAGAAGGCTCTTGTCTGTGCTGCCAGCAAGGGGTTGGGACGCGGATGTGCCGAGGCTCTTGCCGCAGAAGGGGTGGAACTGGTGATTCTTGCTCGCCGTGCCGTCGAGCTTGAGGAAACGGCTGAGCAGATTCGCGAACGATTTGCTGTCAAGGTCACGACAGTCGTTTGCGATATTACAACGGAGGAAGGACGTGTTGCGGCTTTGTCAGCTTGCCCGCAGCCGGACATCCTGATCAACAATGCGGGTGGCCCTCCGGCGGGGGATTTCCGGAACTTCACCGATGAGGACTGGCATCGCGCACTTGGCGCCAACATGCTGACGCCCATCGCGCTCATCCGCGCGACCGTCGATGGAATGATGAGCCGCGGCTTCGGACGCGTCATCAATGTTACCAGTGCCGCAGTCAAAGCTCCGATTGGGGTTCTGGGTTTGTCCAATGGTGCTCGATCCGGCCTGACCGGGTTTGTTGCCGGTTTGGCCCGCCAGGTGGCGCCACACGGAGTGACGATCAACAATCTTCTACCTGGGTTGTTTGCCACCGATCGCCTGGCTGTCGTAACCAGTGCCCAAGCGGAAGCCTCCAATCTCAGCGTCGAAGAAATGACGGCGCTCCAGTTGCAAGGCATTCCCTGTGGCCGGTTCGGGCGAATAGAGGAATTCGGGGCGGCCTGTGCCTTCCTGTGCAGCGTGCAGGCGGGTTACGTGACTGGCCATAATTTTCTTATGGACGGAGGGGCCTATCCAGGCGTCCTCTAATACCAAATCGCATAAAAACAGATTTGACAGTACGCCCTATCTGCCATACAGGCTTGCCAACCACACCCGGAAAGGGAAGCTGATCACCATGTAATTGAAACAGACCGCCTGACCCGTCCGACAGGCGCGCCGTGGTGGGTAGAAACCGTCTTCAGGCGCCTGCCCGTTCGTCGCGTCGGCGCTGACGAGCCTCTTTGACGTTGGCATGGGTGCCCAGGTAGTGCGCTTTCATCTCTTCACTCGCCAATAAATTGGCCGCCGCGTCGGATAACATCACCCGACCCGTCTCCAGCACATAACCCCGGTTGGCAATCAGGAGCGCCATCCGCGCGTTCTGCTCCACCAACAGGATGGTCGTCCCGGCCTTGTTGATCTCCTTGATGACCTTGAATACTTCCTGTATCAGAATCGGCGCCAGGCCCAGTGACGGTTCGTCCATGATGAGAAGCTTCGCTGCAGACATCAGCCCGCGTCCGATGGCGAGCATCTGCTGCTGGCCGCCGGACAGCTGCCAGCCCAGGCGCTCCCGGAACTCCGCTAGCACCGGAAAGAGCGTCAGGACACGATCGAGGTCTCTCTGGATATCCGCTTGCGATACACGCTTCCTCGGGGTCGCACCGAGCATCAGGTTGTCCATGACGGAGAGACCCGGGAAGATATGCCTTCCTTCCGGTACATAGGCGATCCCCAGCTCGGCAATGTCCTCGGTTTCCATGTCGGTGATGTCCTGACCGAGGAACTCGATCCTGCCTTTTTTTGCCTTCACGAGGCCGGTAATCGTCTTGATGGTGGTGCTTTTGCCGGCGCCGTTGGCGCCCAGCAGGGCCACGATTTCTCCCTCTTTTACATCGAGCGTGACGCCCTTCAGCGCCTGAATGGCGCCGTACCAGCTTTCGATTCCATCAACCTTAAGCATTGCCCACCTCCGTCCCCAGGTAGGCGTCGATCACCTCCTGGTTCTTCTCGATCTCTTCGGCAGTCCCTTCCGCGATCTTCCGGCCGAAGTTCAGCACCGTGATGTGGTCGGACACGTTCATTACGAGGTTCATGTCATGTTCGACCAGCAAAATGGTGATGCCCCGTTTGCTGATCTGAAACAGAAGTTCGACCAGCGTTTCGGTCTCGGCGGCGTTCAAGCCCGCCGCCGGTTCGTCCAGCAGGAGGAGTTTGGGATCGGAAACCATGGCACGCGCCATCTCGAGCAACCGCTGCTGCCCGTACGGCAGGCTGTTTGACTGTGCAAACTCCTTGCCTTGCAGACCGACGAAGGCCAGCATCTCGATCGCCTTCGCCCGCATTGCGGACTCCTCGGCCCGCTGCCAGGGCGGATGGAAAATACTGCTGATGAGGCCCGACTTCGAGTGGCACTGCTGGCCGATGAGCACATTGTCCAGCACCGTCAGTTCGCCGAAGAGACGGATGTTCTGGAAGGTTCGGGCAATGCCGAGGGCGGTGATGACATGCGGCTTGCGACCGGCAATGGCCGCCCCCTCCAGGCTGATCTCGCCGCCGGTCGGGATGTACAGACCGCTGAGCATGTTGAGGGTCGTCGTCTTGCCCGAACCGTTCGGTCCGATCAGCGCCTGAATCTCGCCGCGCCGGACCACCATGTCCACCCCGTCCACTGCCTTGAGCCCGCCAAACTGCTTGGCCAGCCCTTTGATCGTGAGCAGCACCTCGACGGCGCCGCTGCCCTCGGTAACGGTGATTGCCTCTACACTGACGACTTCGCCGCCGGACGAAGATGCGGCCACCTGTCGCGCCGCCGTCGAATCGGCGTTCCACCACGTGCGCAGCCGCGTGCTGACGCGCATGTGGCTCACCAGACCGGCGATGCCGCTCGGCATGTAGATCATGATCAGCACGATGCCCGCGGCATAGACCATCATGTAGTAGTCCTTGAGAAAACGCAGCACCTCGGGCAACAGCGTCAGCAGTACGGAGCCGATGATGGCACCGATGGCTGAACCGTTGCCGCCCAGAACCGCCATGACCAGGAGCATCACCGACTGATCGAAGGAGAAGGTATCCGGGCTGATGTAGTGCGAGCAACTGTGCGCGAACATCCAGCCGCCGAATCCGGCGTAGCCCGCCGAAAGGGCGAAGGCCATGATCTTGTAGAAGGTCGTGTCCACCCCGGTCGTTTCGGCAGCCATCTCGTTCTCGCGAATGGCCATGAAAGCGCGGCCAACACGTGAGTCTTTGAGATTTATGGCGCCCCAGGTGAACAGAATCAGCGCAACAGCCGCCACGTAGAAGAACTCGCCGGGCTCATCGAGCTCAATGGAGCCTAACCAAGGCGACGGTATCTTGATGATGCCGTCGGAACCGCCGGTCAGCCAGATCGCATTGACCAGAACGAGTTGCAGGATGATCCCGAAGCCGATCGTCGCCATCGCCAGATAGTGGCCCGACAGCTTCAACGTCGGAATCCCCAGCAGCACGCCGAACAAGGCTGCGATGAAGAAAGCGGCGAACATGCCGACCCATACGGGGACGCCAAACTGCGTTGTCAGGATAGCCGAAGTGTAGGCGCCTATCCCCCAGAAAGCCGCCTGGGCCAGCGACAGCTGGCCGGCGTATCCGAGCACGATGTTCAGGCCGATGGCGGCAATCGAGAAGCTGATGGCCAGGTTGATCAGATTCAGCCAATAGCTGCTCGCCACCACGCGCGGGAACACCACAACAGCAACGACGAGGAAAGCGAGGATGAGTAGTTTTTTTGTGTTGGTGTTCATCGCTGCACCCTATGCCTTCTCGGCGATCTTCTCGCCGAAGAATCCCTGGGGACGGACGAGGAGCACCAGGATCAGAATGATGAACGCAAAGGCATCGCGATAGGCGCTTGAAACGTAATAAGCGCCGAAGACTTCGACCACGCCGAGGAAAATCCCCCCGACGATGGCGCCGGGAACGCTCCCGAATCCGCCGACGATGGTCGAACAGAAGGCCTTCAGGCCGAGCATGCCGCCCATCTCCTTGGTGACGAAAAAGATCGGTCCGACAAGAATTCCCGCCGCCGCGCCGAGCATCGAGCTGTAGGCGAAGGTGATGGCAATCATGATCGTCACCCGGATGCCGAGCAGCCGCGCCATCTCTTTGTCCTGAGCAGTTGCCTGCAGCATCTTGCCGAGCTTTGTCCGCTCGAAAAGGAAATACTGGAAAGCGAGCAGCGCGAGGGTGCACAGGATGATGACGATATATTGGGGATCGACATACACCCCGAACAGGTTGAGCGCCTCCGAGGCGGTTGGCCGCGGCATCGGCATGGGCTCGGCACCGAAGATGTTCTGCGCCCCGTTCTTCAGAAAGATGCCGACGCCGATGGTGCTGATGACGACCGGCAGGAAGGTCCGGTTACGCAGCGGGTAGTAGGCGATACGCTGGAAAACTATGCCGAATATTCCCATGAAGATGACTGTAACCGCACAGGTCAGCCAATAAGGCATCTCCAGGTAGGCCATCAGCCATACGGCGACAAAGGCGGGAACCATCACGAATTCGCCCTGTGCGAAATTGACGACGCCTACCGCATTGAAAATGAGAACGAAGCCTAGGGCCACAAGGGCATAAATGGAACCCATGGCAAGGCCTGCGGTGAGCATCTGAAGATTGGTAGTCCAGTCCATCCGGCAATTCCTCCAACGCGCGGCTGACCCCGGCATCTCTGCCAGAGTCAGACATCAGTTATTGATTTTAAGCTACGTGGAGAGGCGCTTACTTGGCGGCGACCGTGACGACCTTCAGGAGCTTCGGCACGCCTTTTTCGATCTGAACAACGCTGACCTCATGCAAGCCGTCGCCGTTCGGCGTGAAAGCGAAGGTGCCAAGCACGCCCTTGTAGCCCTTGGTGGCCAGGATGGCGTCGCGGATCTTGTCGCGATTCTCGCCCGCCTTCTTGATGGCGTCGGTCAGAATGTACAAGGAGTCGTATGCCCAGACCGAGGTACCGTCGTAGTCTTCGTTATATTCCTTCCTGTACGCCTCGGCATAGCGTTTGCTCATCTCGCTCGATCCCGGGACGAGGTCTGCGACGGCCAACACCCCTTCGGCAGCCTCCTTCGAGAGAACAAGGCAGTCCTTCATCTGGCTGGAAGGCGAACCGATATACTTGAAGGGTGCTCCGAGCTGACGGAGTTGGCGTTGGATCAGGGCGACGTCCTCGGGGTTGGGGCCGTAGACGACCATGATTTCCGTGCCCGCGTTCTTCAGCGAAAGCAGATGAGCGGTGTACTCCTTTTCCTTGGTCGCAAATTTCTCGCGTTTGACGACGGTGAGCCCGTTCTGCTTGGCGTATTGCTCGACGAGATCGGCACCGCCGGTGCCAAAGGCGTCGATGTCATGCAGGATGCCGATCTTGGTGAACTTGGTGTCTTCCTTGATGTACTTGATCATCGCCGCCGCGGCGATCGAGTCGTCCGCGCGCATGCGAAACAGCCAGGGATTGCCTTGGCGCGTCAGCGTGAAGTTGGTACCGCCGATCATCGTCGGAATTCCGTATTTCTTGATCGCGTCTGATGACGCCAGAATCTGCGTGCTCTTCACGAAGCCAACCTGGGCAAGCACTTTTTCCTGCTCGACGGCATTCTGCAGGGCCGCCAGAGCGCCGGGGTTCGACGACTGGTTATCGACGATGCGCAGGTCGATCTTCTTCCCATTGATGCCGCCGGCCGCGTTGATTTCCTTGAGGGCGAGCTTGATTGCCTTGATCTGCAGCATGCCTTCGGCGGCCGAGGCGCCGGTGACGGGCGGTGTGAATCCGATACGAATGTCGTCGGCAGCCATGGCGGCGGGGCTGCCAACCATCCCCAAGCCCACGACAAATAGTAAATTGACCAAGAAAACACTTTGTGCCTTTTTCATAACTTCCCCCTTATTTGTTTCGGTTGAAATTTCTTAAGCGCAAGCCAGTTGGTACTCTAGTTGCCACAAAAAGCCATAATCACCCATTCGTTCTAGATGTTTTTTAGGGTGGTTAAAGACCATATGTTAGGGTCATGTAATCATGTAACTTTTTGTTTGTCAACAGTAATATTGCGACACAGTAGTGTCCCAACCTTATTCGACCAGAATCAGTTGCTTGGGATTTTTAAGCATATTCTCGGCAAGTGATGCATGTGCAAGCAGTTGATCCAACGGGGCTCTTTCGAACATTGTGAAGCTATCCCGAAGCCATATTTATCGTTACACTGATATTCCTCCAACGGGCCAGGAAACTCATCATGAATGACGAAACGCCGCTTGACGCCGACGACTTGATGAACATTGCCGATCG
>CAIVZW010000578.1 GCA_903910495.1 uncultured beta proteobacterium | reverse complement strand
TACCGTATCGCCACATACAAAGAGGCCAGTTGGAAGCCCTACATCATTGCCGCCATGATTCTGGCGCGCAAGTATGCCAATCCTGCACAGATTCTTGAGCAATTGCTCAGGGAAGCACAAGTGCGCGTCAGGTAACGAAGCCGGGCGGGCGGCACGCTGCCGCACGCCTGCGTTCTGCCTGCAAATAGAGGCTGAGGATCAACAAGGGTGATCGGTCGTGATTTGTCTCTTGGCCGCATAAATATTGAAATCGGAGAAAAGCAATGGCAAAGAAGCTTCCATTTGAACAAATAGTGGCAAGAGCCCAACACTACAAAGCCGACATGACCAGCTTCCTGCGCGACATGATCGCCATCCCCAGCGAGAGCTGCGATGAAGAGAAGGTTGTGCTGCGCATTAAACAGGAAATGGAAAAGCTTGGTTTCGACAAGGTCGAGATCGACCCCATGGGTAACATTCTGGGCTATGTGGGGCATGGGCCGCACCTCATTGCGCTGGACGCCCACATTGATACCGTAGGCGTCGGTAACATGAAAAACTGGACCTTTGATCCATATCAGGGCATGGAAAACGATGAAATCATCGGCGGTCGCGGGTCATCCGATCAGGAAGGCGGCATGGCTTCGATGGTGTATGCAGGAAAAATCATCAAGGACCTCGGACTGGAAGACCAATACACCCTGCTGCTGACCGGTACGGTGCAGGAAGAGGACTGCGACGGCCTGTGCTGGCAGTACATCATCGAACAATCGAAGATCCGCCCCGAATTCGTGGTGAGTACCGAACCGACCGATTGCCAGATCTATCGCGGCCAGCGTGGGCGCATGGAAATCCGCATTGACGTCCAGGGCCGCAGTTGCCATGGCTCGGCACCCGAGCGCGGTGACAATGCCATTTTCAAAATGGCGCCCATCCTCACGGATTTGCAGAAGCTGGCGGGCAATCTGGGCCATGACGACTTCCTCGGCAAGGGTACGCTCACCGTCTCCGAAATCTTCTTCACTTCGCCCAGTCGCTGTGCTGTTGCTGACAGCTGTGCGGTGTCGATCGACCGCCGCCTGACCTGGGGCGAAACCTGGGAAGGCGCGCTCGATGAAATTCGCGCCTTGCCTGCCGTCAAAGCCGCGAGTGCCACGGTGTCGATGTACAACTATGATCGTCCGGCCTACACCGGCCTTGTTTATCCGACCGAGTGCTACTTCCCGACGTGGAAAACCGAAGAAAGCCACATTGCCGTCAGAACCCTGGTCAATGCCTACGAAGGTTTGTTCAAGAGCAAGCCCGTTGTGGATAAATGGACTTTCTCGACCAACGGGGTCTCCATCATGGGCCGTCACGGGATTCCTGTCGTCGGGTTCGGTCCCGGAAAGGAGCCGGAAGCACACGCGCCCAATGAAAAAACCTGGAAGGATCATCTGGTGAAATGTGCTGCCATGTACGCCGCCATTCCGCTGATGTACTTGAGCGAACTGGGGGAATAGGTTCACAGCTGTGTTGCAATCACTCCGGATGATTCGCCGGAGTGGTTTTAAGGCTGCGCCGGTCGATGCTGTCCTCAGCCATCCTCTGCCGTGTCAGGCCGTCGCCGTCGCCCGCATGATCAAGCTGGCGACGCACTGCTCTGTGTTGTACGCTTCTCTGTGATCCACGCTTTACCCGACGTGCAGGCCACGCCGGTGCCGGGCACTTTTCGGACGACAAATCGTTTCATCTGGAACTCCTCGATCAACAGCGCAGTTTCGTAACTGAACAAAGGGGAATCTCATGAGGAAAACAATTGTTCTGGCGCTTGGCGGCAATGCCCTGGGGAATAATCTGTCCGAACAAATGATTGCCGTTCAAAACACGTCAAACGCCATCGTTGATCTGATTGCCCAGGGTCACCAGGTGGTCATCACGCATGGCAATGGTCCGCAAGTGGGCATGATTCACCTGGCATTTGAAGCCGCATCGATGACTTCCGCGCACTCGCCTGTATTGCCCATGTCGGTCTGTGTGGCCCTGAGCCAGGGCTACATTGGCTACGATCTGCAAAATGCATTGCGCGAAACCTTGTTAAATCGCGGCATACAGAAGCCGGTGGCAACACTGATTACCCAGGTGGAGGTCGACGCAAGCGACCCGGCGTTCGATGACCCTGCCAAACCCATCGGATCGTTCTTCAGCAAAACGGAAGCGGAGGCAATGATCGCCAAGGGCGCGCACATGAAAGAAGACGCCGGACGCGGCTACCGTCGCGTGGTCGCCTCACCCAGGCCGGTCGATGTCATAGAGAAGGAAACCGTGCGCGCGATGCTTGATGCCGGGCAGGTCGTCATCACGGTTGGCGGTGGCGGTATTCCGGTGATACGCCAGGGTAACCACCTCAAAGGTGCCAGTGCCATCGTCGATAAAGACTGGGCAAGCGCCAAGCTGGCCGAAATGATAGACGCCGACCTGCTGATCATTCTCACCGCCGTCGAAAAAGTTGCCATCAACTTTGGCAAGCCCGATGAACAATGGCTTGATCACTTGAGCCTTGACGACGCCAAACGTTACCTTGCTGAAGGGCACTTCGCCAAAGGTTCCATGCGCCCTAAAGTCGAAGCTGCGCTCTCTTTCGCCGAATCGAAGCCTGGTCGCAAAACACTGATCACCATGCTGAGCAAGGCGAAAGAAGGCATTGAGGGTAAAACGGGCACACTTGTCGGTTAATCAATCATTATTCCGAAGGTTTCACTCCATCTATAACTTTTTGGAAAATGTTTCCTGTTTGATGTGGAAAATGTTTCCTGTTTGATTTAGACTACGTTTTTCTCGCTAGCATGCACCTCGTGATGAAAAGAACCTGCTTCGTAATCCCAGTTACGGTTTAGACCACAGCGGCACTTGATACTATGTCCCGGCAGGATTTTCTAGAAATGAATTCATGGCTGTCATTGAGGATCGGAGTTCATGGCTAACCTCAGCGTTTCATCGGTAGAGCGCGGTCTGGCGATTCTTGAGCTTCTCATCGAGAACAGCGAGGGCTTGCAAATCAGTGCCATCTCCCGGCATCTTTCCTTGCCCCTGAGCGCCACTCACCGATTGCTTCAGGCGCTGATCAACGCCCACTACGTCAAACAAGGCGTCCTGAGTGACCGCTATGTACTGACCCTCAAACTTGGAGCCATCGGGCTGCGCCAGCTTGCCGGGATGAATATCACCGAGGCGGCCCAACCCATACTGGACGATCTGGCACAAAAGACCGGCGAACTGGTGCGCCTTGCTGTGGTTGAGGACTCGGAGATGACCTGGGTCGCAATAGCCCAGGGGGCAACAAGTTCGATCCGCTGTGACCCGATCAGCGGACGGCACGTTCCATTACACACTACCGCCATGGGCAAGGCCTGGCTGGCCAGCATGCCAGATAAGGAAGCAATCGCCATGGTCGTGGCACGAGGGTTCGAAAGCGAATTACTGGGGCCCAACGCTATCCGCACGGTAGCCCAGTTGAAACGGGAAATCCGGAAAACCCGCGAAATGGGATTTGGGCTCAATGAGCAGGAGTCCGAACTGGGCCTGTCGGCCATCGCTATGCTGGTCAAGGACAGGACAAAATCAAACCTCGTCGTTGGCGCTGTCTCGATCGGCGGACCGACATTCCGCCTTGACCGTGAGCGCCTGAACTCGTTTGCCGAGCCACTGCATGCGGCGATTTGCCAGCTTGAACAGATCTGGCCTGTTCGAGAGCATGCCAATACCAAATGACACTGATCCTAACTTTTTTGTCCTGATCTCGAAGCTGTCAAGGAAAACTATGCAAGCAAGCAAAATGAATATGCGCGAAATTCTCTCCGGCACTCCGGTAATGCCCGTTCTGACCATCCACGATGCCAGTGTGGCCGCTGATCTGGCACGTGCGCTTGTAGACGGCGGCATTCTGGTGTTTGAAGTATTGATGCGCACACCGGCCGCTGCGGACGCCATCCGGGCAATGGTCAAAGCGGCCCCTGAAGCGCATGTCGGTGCAGGAACACTGCTTGGCAGCGAGGATGTGGCGCGCGCTGTGGACGCAGGCGCCGCTTTTGGCGTAGCGCCGGGTTTGACAGAAAATCTTGGCAAAGCCGTGCGCGCCGCCGGTTTGCCGTTCCTGCCGGGAGTATCGTCGGCCAGTGAAATCATGGGCGCCATGGAACTGGGTTTCTCCGAACTGAAGCTCTTTCCCGCACATGGCAGCGCCGGCATTGTCTGGTTGCAGAGTATGGCTGGAGTTTTCCCAAGCCTTACGTTTTGCCCTACGGGCGGCATCAAGCTAAATGACATTCCGGGTTATCTGGCCTTGCCCAATTGCAGTACGGTAGGCTGTTCGTGGGTAACCCCTGCCAACCTCGTACAGGCCCGTGACTGGACGGCAATTACGGCACTGGCCCGGCAAGCATCGGCCATGACCGGAGCCTGAACCGTGCAGAATTCGGCAATCACGGCGCACGGAAAAGGAAACCGCGACTGATCGCTGTCGGGGCCATCTGCAACTCAAGCATTTATCGTGTTGATGATGTCCCTGCATTGCCGGCCAAAGTCCTCGCCTCGGAAATGTGCCAGGTCGTCGATGGCATGGCACTCTCGGCAGCCTATGCATTTGTCAGGCTTGGCGGCAGTGCGCAGATTTGTGCGCGCATCGGGGATGACGAACTGGGCACGTCGATGCGCAAGACACTGGCTGCCGAAGGTCTTGACACCTCGGGTCTGCACAGTGTGCCGGGAACCCTTACCTCTCAGGCGACGGTGATTGTCGATAAGCACGGTGACCGGTTGGTGGTGCCGTTTCATGATCCGCATGTCGATAAATCAGCAGACTGGTTGCCCCTCCATGAGATAGCCAAAGCCGATCTCCTGCACTGCGATGCACGCTGGGTTGAAGGTGCCGAAGCAGCGATAAAAGCGGCGAATTCTCTCAATATTCCATGCATGATTGACGGGGATGTCGCCCCTCTGGACGTTCTTCAGCGCCTCATTCCACTTACCACTTATGCGATTTTTTCTGATGCCGACTTGCTCATTTATGCCGGCTGCGACGAAGTCGAAACGGCATTGATCAAGGTCGGATCGACACACAGGGGCCACGTAGGAGCCAGTTGTGGCGCCAAAGGTTATTCCTGGTACGAAAATGGCGAAGTCTGCAACGTAAAGTCTCCGGTCATTGAGGTGATCGACACCTTGTCGGCAGGCGATATTTTTCATGGGGCATTCGCCCTGGCGTTACTTGAAGGAAAGGACATCAGGAACGCAGCACGTTTTGCCTGTGTTGCCGCCTCACTGAAATGTACGCGATTCGGAGGAAGACTGGGTTGCCCTACACGAGCAGAAGTTGATCTGACCGTATTGGCTACGTATGGCCCGGAGGAATCAGCAAATTGAAAGAAGAAATCAAGCGTGCATCGGACTGAAAGGAATGACTATGATTGATGAAACCGAAACGAACAACAAAAAATCATTCACAGAGTGGGTCAGAAATCAGAATGCCGGGCTCTGGTTTGGCCTTGGTTTTTTGGCCTTCTCCATCCTGTTTTTTAAAATGTCTTTTGATATTCCATATCATTCAAAACTGGGAGCAGGCCCTGGGATGTATCCGCGCTGGCTGTCCGGATTTTCGATTTTCATTGCGCTCGTCTATGTCTGGCAATCCTGCACAAAACAGGTCTTTAAAGCAGGACTGTGTTTCCCCGGAAAACAGGAACTGATCAATGTCGCGTCGGTATTCATTTCCTGTCTGGTTTTTCTGTTCCTTCTTAATATCGTTGGTTTCAACATCGCCGGTTCCTTATTGATGTTTGTTGTATTGGTTCGCCAATACAGGTTATGGCCGGCCATAGTGCTATCGATAGCCATTACGTTCATTCATTACTTCATCTTCAAAGTTTGTTTTTCAGTCCCATTGCCTGAAAAATTTCTCAGCCTGTTTGGTTTCTAGGAGGTAATCAATGGATTCCTTGATGGGATTGATGTCGGGATTTGGCGTAGCCATGACCTGGCATAATCTGTTTTACTGCCTGATCGGTGTTACGGTAGGCCAGCTGGTTGGTGTGCTTCCAGGCATTGGCCCGACCACGGCTACAGCACTTTTGATTCCGCTGACTTATGGCATGCCCCCGGTCTCGGCAATCATCATGCTTTCAGGTATCTATTATGGCGGAATGTATGGCGGTACCATCACTTCGGTTCTGATCAACACCCCGGGTGAAGCCGCTTCGGTCATTACCTGCCTTGACGGGTATGAGATGGC
>CAIVZW010000577.1 GCA_903910495.1 uncultured beta proteobacterium | reverse complement strand
CTCGAAGTCCGCTTTCCTCTTGACCAAGGAGTAAGATGTACATAGCCTGAGCAAGCAATGCAACTTGGCAGCACTGTAATCCCGATGCAGACTTTGCGTGTCTTCTGGACTGCACTATGAAATTAATTCCACATACCCTGAAGTTCAAAGTCGGCTTGTATATGGCCTTGACTCTGACCATGGCGATGACTCTGTTTACACTTCTTGTGGTCCGTCACCAGCGGGAGGAGTTGCGCGACGCCATGGTGGTCAACCTGGCCAAAATCTCCGACATCATTATCAAGAGCACCAGTTATGCCATGCTCAAGAATGAGCCGGTTTATGTGAAACAGATTGTCAAGGATGTGGGGAAACAAGAGAATATCGAAAAAGTCCGGATATGGACCAAGGACGGCACAATCATTTATTCCTCCTATCCTCCTGAAGTCGGTAAAAAATTCGATCGGGATCAGGACGGATGCGTGCGCTGCTATCCGGATGGCAACGAGTCTGATGAACGTTCTATGGAGCCCATGTCGCGCATTTTTTTCGACGCCAATGGACGACGAATGCTCGGCAGCATGGAGGTGTTCCGCAACGAGACTTCTTGCTCCTCTGCGTCCTGCCATGCTCACGACAAATCGGAACGAATTCTGGGTGTCCTGGATGTCGTCTATTCTCTGGACACTATTGACAAAATGATGCAGAAACACAGCATCCTCATCGGCGTGTTTTCCCTTGCCTTCATTGCTCTTCTCTCGCTGTTGATGAGCAGCCTGGTAAGCCGATTTGTTTACCGGCCTTTGAGCGACCTCGAGGCCGGTGCTAAAAGGCTTTCTTCGGGCGACCTGGAGCAATTGATTCCCGAAAGAAGCACGGATGAATTTGGTCAAGTTGCGAAATCATTCAACTCCATGACTTTAGCATTGAAAGGGTCACAACAGGAGTTACAGGCTTGGGCTCTGACACTGGAGCGGAAAGTCGATGAAAGAACGCAGGAACTGCGTATTGCCGAAGCAGAGAAGGCTCGCTCCGAAAAACTCGCCTCGGTCGGACTGCTCGCGGCTGGAGTAGCGCATGAGCTGAACAACCCATTGACCGGGATCCTTACTTTCTCCCATCTCCTGCGCAAGAAAATGCCAGAGGGTAGCCAGGATGCGGAAGACCTTGATCTGGTGATCCGTGAAACCAAAAGGTGCGCAGCGATTATCAGAAGGCTGCTCGATTTTGCACGGGAGAAACCTCCTGAAAAGAAATTCTCGGATCTGAATATGATTGTCGAGAACACCATTCGCATCATTGAACGGCCCGCTTCCTTCGGCGATGTTTCAATTATTCTGGACCTTGATCGCGAACTGCCAGCGATATGGGTCGATGCTGATCTGATCGAGCAGGTGATCATGAATATGGTGGTCAATGCACAGCATGCTGTCGAAAAAGGCGGTGATATCACTATCCAGACCCGTCGTGTCCTGAAGGCCGCTGATGATGAAATCGGCGAAGCGCAACCTCCCGTGGTGGAGATTTCTATCACTGACACGGGATGCGGAATTTCCAAGGAAAACCTCAAGCGAATTTTTGATCCTTTCTTCACTTCCAAGGAAGTGGGCAAGGGGACTGGCTTAGGACTTTCTGTCAGCTACGGGATTGTCAGCGCGCACGGGGGAACGATCGAAGTTGAAAGCCAAATCGATGAGGGCACCACATTCCGGATTTTTCTTCCTGTGTGCCCATCCCAAGGAGAGAGTGTAAGTTGTACGAGCGGAGGACAACAATGAGCGCCAGAATACTGATCGTTGACGACGAAGAAATTGTCCGTCAAAGCTGCGTTCGTATCCTGTGCGATGATGCCTATGTGACTGACACCGCGCAAAGTGGCCCGGAGGCTTTGAGGAAAATCGAAGAAAGTTATTACGATTTGCTCATCCTGGATATGATAATGCCCAAAATGGATGGCCTGGAAGTTCTGAAGAGGGTCAAAGAGAGCCATCCGGACATCGACGTCGTCATGATTACCGGTCTTTCCCAGATCGCGACCGCTGTCAGTTGCATAAAGCTGGGTGCTTTGGATTACCTGCCAAAACCCTTCGATCCGGACGAACTCAAAGTGGTGATCGAACGAGCCATGGAGAGAAGGCAACTTCTCCAGGAGAACTCGAATCTCAAGAACGAACTCAGTTCCAGGGTTCGTT
Organism: uncultured beta proteobacterium; assembly: GCA_903910495.1. Next base: position 3,181 of record CAIVZW010000577.1, on the reverse strand, counting down.
ACGAATACATAGTGGGATCCAGCCCGGCGATGCAATATGTCTTCCGCCAAATCACCCAGTGCGCACCAACCAACAGCACTGTACTCATTACAGGGGAAAGCGGCACCGGCAAGGAGCTGGTCGCCCGTGCCATCCATTACAACAGCCTGCGCAAGGATAAGTCCTTTGTCGCTGTCGATTGCAATTCACTGAGCGAAACGCTCCTGGAAAGTGAACTGTTCGGGCATGTCAAGGGCTCTTTCACCGGTGCTGTGGCGAACAGGAAAGGCATGTTTGAAATCGCCAACAACGGTACGCTGTTCCTGGATGAGATATCGAACATATCGCTTTCCGTCCAGGCCAAACTCCTTCGCGTCACCCAGGAAAGGGAATTCAGGTCGGTTGGCGATACGCGTACCCAGAGCACCAATATCCGGCTGATCACCACGACCAACAAGGACCTCAAGGACATGGTATCTGCAGGAACTTTCCGCGAGGATCTGTTTTATCGGATCAACATATTCCCCATTCAGGTGCCGCCTCTAAGGGAACGTCGCGAGGACATCCCCGCCCTGGCATTCCACTTTCTGAAAGTTTTCAGCAAGGAACTGAGGAAGGACGTTACGGAATTTTCGGGTGACGCCTTGAGCGCGTTGTCGAACTACGCCTGGCCGGGAAATGTGCGCGAGTTGCAGAATACGGTACACCGGGCAGTGATCCTCGCCAACGAAAAAGTGATTCGCCAGGCCCACTTGACTAACATCACCGATTCACAGCCACGGCCTGGTCTGGAAATTCCCAGAACCGGCGATGAACTGAAACGGATAAAAAAGGTGGCGCGGGAAAAATCCGTGGAAGATATCGAGAAGCTGTTTCTGCTTGAGGCACTCAAGAGAAACGATTGGAACGTCACCCGCAGCTCCGAGGAAACGGGCATGCTGCGAGCTAATTTTCAGGCCCTTATGCGCAAATACGATATCCGGATTCGCGGCACTGAATCAGCAGAGGAAAAGCCCCTCCAGGATCCGTGTGCCACTTGATTCAAGCCCGCTCATGGTTCGACAGGCTCACCACGAACGGGGTTTTGGTCCATCACCCGGAGGGTGAAACGTCCGTTCGCCCTGAGCAGCCCGCACAGCGGGCGTGTCGAAGGATTCATTATCTTTCTACTGCGGTTTTTAGGATTGCCCACAACCGCCCAATCTGATGCCCCCTACTCAGCGCTTCATGACGGCCTTGTAGGAAAGCCAGGCCAGCATTCCCATCCCGATGAAAGGCAGGGCAACAGTGAAAGCCACGACGAAGAAAGAGCCTGCCATGAGTTCTGGAAAACTCTTTACCAGACTTTCCTTCGCGACAGCCTCGGGCTGGGCAACAACGACCTCCTCGGCCAACGCCGGTAGTGGTATGGCGGTTCTGAACTGACTCAGTGCCTTGTCAGTGCTGGCCTCAATCATTTCCGGCGAGAGCGGTTTGTGCAGGAAATCGGCTACCCCTGCTGCTGCCGCACGGTCTTCATAAGCACCCGATCCATAGCCGGTAATAATCACCACCGGTAGCCAGGGCTGACTGGCCTTGACCCGCTCGGCCACTTCGAGACCACTGATTCCAGGCATCTTGATATCAGTGAAGACCAGATCATAATGCTCGTTGGCGAGTTTGCTCATCGCCTCTTCACCATTCGCCGCGGTGATCACCGCGTAACCCTTGTTCGACAGAACCCGGCCGATACTTTTGCCAACCACCGGATCGTCATCAACAACGAGAATCTTTTGCGTGACATTCATGACTATCTCCTAAAATGAATTTGTAAAGCTTCCTCATCATTGACAACGAGGATTGTTATTTCGTACGTTTTCGCCCCCAGTTATTGTTGACCACTGCTACCTGTCTAGACTCGTGCAATAGCCATGCCAGCTTACGCATCAAACTTAAATAGGTATAAATAACAATACGATGAGTTGATTGTAAGCAAGTCATGCCCACCCATTCGGCGAGGGTAATCGGTTCAGATGTATGTAAATTATGTACATCCGAGATCACAGCTTATTGATTGTTGATTGAATACAGGCATATAGGATTTATTTCACTGTACAAACAACTTATTTGTCTGGCACCTGCCGCAGTAGTGGCTGGCTGTTGCAGGCTCTGAGGCGGCCAGGACCGGGAGCCCCACGGAACGCGCAGTTGCAAGGGCAAAGGTTCGCTGATACTGGCTTTCAGACAGAAACAGTCACGCCCCGGATTAGGCTTGCCCTAACCCGGACTGTAGCACCGTGCGTGCCTTGTCAATCAGCACGGACGATGCTCTCGTAACCAGCGCTCCATCATGATGTTTGTTGCCTGTATCAATGCCAATGAATAGCTCCTGATCGCCTTGATCGTCCCGATAACCGGTTTGATCCAATTCGCCAGCCGTGCGGACTATTTGATGATTCCACGCGCCTTCATGTTGTCACAGGCATTCCGACGCGGCGCCTGCAGAGTGACGCCCTTCTCTTTGGCGCGTGTCTCCATTACCGAGCGATGCTCGGTCTGCGTGAGCTTGCATTCGTCGTAGGTTTTGACTTCACGCATCTTGATCTGGAAAGCCGTACGCTCTTCAGGAGTCATCAGCGTCCAGCCCCGCGTATTGTTCTGGTTGAAACGCATGCCACGTCCGCCACGCCCACCCTGGCCCATACCCGGCCCCATTCCTGCTCCTGGACCCATGCCGGCACCCGGTCCGGCGTTCTGCATGCCCATGCCGCCGCCCATACCCGGACCCATGCCACCGCCCATGCCGGGGCCGGGTTGAGCGAGAACCGGCAAAGCCAACGCTCCGCCCAGCAGTGCGATCAGGGTGATACTCTTGAAAGTCATTGCGGTTTTCATAGCAAATCTCCTTGGTTATTGAACTTGATCAGGGCGTCGGCTTTCTTTCCGTCCGTCCTTGAGTTTCATTTAAGCTCAGACATGTAAGCGGCGTGTTGCACGGCCAGACCGATTTGTATCGCCGCGTTGCAGAGCGGTATTGCGTTACAGTGCGTTACAAATCGGCGCGCTCTACGGCGCTTCGACGCAAGATGCACGGAGACGGTTCAGTTACTGTAAGGATGCAACTGATTATTCCGCAGCGGCTGAATCAAGCGGCGGACGGGGGACGAAACAGCAGACTTTTCCCTCTTCATCAAACGTCACCTGGCAGGCTTCGGCCAGTTGT
>CAIVZW010000576.1 GCA_903910495.1 uncultured beta proteobacterium | reverse complement strand
CTGCGCCAGGCGCAAAGCGCCCTCGAGGAGTCACGTGACCGTTATGTCGAACTCTATGAATTTGCCCCGGTCGGCTATCTCACGCTCACGACCGACGGCCTGATCTCGGAGGTCAACCTGACCGCCGTCAAGCTCCTGGGCGTGGCGCGCAAGGCGCTGCTGCACAGCTCCCTGGCCGCGTGGGTTGTTCCTGAAGACGGCGATCGCTGGCGGCGGTTTTATATGCACGTGAAGAAACCCGGGGTCAGCGCCAGCATCGAGCTGACCCTGAAACACGGCGCGGGTCACGTGTTCGAGGCCCAACTCGACGGCCTGCACCCCCCCGGAAGCCTGGCCGGGGCGCGCCTCGCCCTGACCGACATCAGCGAACGCAAACGGGCCGAGGAGGAACTGGAGCGGCACCGTTCTCACCTTGAAGAACTCGTCTTTGCCCGTACCGCCGAACTGTCACAGGCCCGTGACGACGCCGAAGCCGCCAACCGCGCCAAGAGTGTCTTCCTGTCCAACATGAGCCATGAACTGCGTACTCCGATGAACGGTATTCTGGGAATGACCGAACTGCTCCTGCTCCGGGTCACCGATCCCAAGCAGATCGATTGGCTCAAGAAGAGCAAGGCTTCCGCGCAACACCTGCTGGGCATCATCAACGACATCCTCGACCTCTCCAAGATCGAGGCCGACCGTTTGACGCTGGACGAAAAGAACTTTTCTCTCGCGCAAACCATTGACGACGCCCTGCGCATGCAGGATGCAGCGGCCCAGGCCAAGGGGCTTAGCCTGTCCCGTGAACTCGCGCCCACACTGCCCGATCTGCTGTGTGGCGATGCCATGCGTCTGAAACAGATCCTGATCAATTTCATCAGCAACGCCATCAAGTTCTCCGCACAAGGCCAGATCACCGTGCGCGCCGACGCCATGGAGGCCGATCACCACAGCCTGTTGCTGCGCCTCGAGGTCAGTGATCAGGGTATCGGCATCAGTTCCGAGCAGCAGGCCCGGCTGTTTCATGCCTTCATCCAGGCCGACGACTCATCGACCCGCAACTACGGGGGTACCGGTCTTGGCCTGAGCATTGCCAAACGCCTGGCCACGCTGATGGGCGGCGATGCCGGCGTGATCAGTGAAGCCGGCCAGGGCAGTACCTTCTGGGCAACGCTTCGCCTCCGGCAGCAGCGCGCCGTTTTGCCGTCCGCCGATACCGCGGACGCCGAGCTAGCGCACGAGATTCTGGCGCGGCTGTTCCCCGGCGTTCGCGTGCTGGTGGTGGAAGACGATCCCCTGAACCGGGAAGTGGAGGTCTACCTGCTAGAGGGCGCCGGCCTGGTGGTGGATGTTGCGGTGAATGGTCAGGAAGCCGTGGACAAGGCGCGCACCGGCAACTATGCCCTTATCCTGATGGATGTGCAATTGCCGGTCATGAACGGGATGGAGGCCACCCGCGCCATTCGTCAATGGCCCGGCATGGCGGCCATCCCGATCCTGGCCCTGACCGCCAATGCCTTCGATGAAGATCGCGAAGCGTGCCTGACCGCGGGCATGAACGATCATATCGGCAAACCGGTGGAACCGGATGCTCTCTACGCCACCTTGTGCCATTGGTTGCAGAAAACCTGAACGGCGCTCCGAAGTGCAGGAAGGGCATCGCGCTGATCCGTTACTGATGCCGAAATCTCACACTCAACAAACCGCAAACCCTGTGTTTATGCGGGTTTAGAAAATCCGAGATTAGTGCTCAGATAATCACGGACTTTGCTCGTTTCGAGGACGTGATGACAGAGTTCGCTTCCCTCGTACAACAACACCGGAACCCATTCATCGTAGAGTGCTTCGAGTTCAGGGTCGGCGTCAATATCAACAAGTTCAATATCAACCCCGAATTCAGCCGCCAGCGGGATCAGTGCCAACTCCATGTCGTGACAGAGATGACAATACGTACGAGAGATCAGCGTCAGCTTCGCCAAGTCATTCTGCTTTCTTGTCGGGCACTCCCTGTCCCCTGATGGTGACAAAGGTTTGTAACTCGCCACGCTTCACCAGCAAGGTAATATTGGCCGACTTGTCAAACTGCGCAAGTAGTTTGTTGAACTGATCAACACTCCTGATCTCGGTATTTTCGCCTCGGGCAATGAGTGCCAGGATGATATCGCCCGGGCGCAGATCGGCCCGGCTTGCATTGTTACGAATATCCTCGACCAGCAGACCCCCATTGATTTTCAGTTCCCGCTTTTGTTCGTTGTTCAGTTCCGACACGATCAGGCCAAGCCGGTTCGCGGCCTGCTCAGGCTGTTTTTTACCTTTCCCGCTCCTGATCAGGGATTTTTCTTCGGGCGTTTCACCGACAACGACCGTCAGATCATGGGTGCTACCTTTTCTCCACACCTGCATGGGAATTTTCGAGCCCGGCTTGGTCGAACCAACGATACGCGGCAAATCCCCCGAATTGGTGACCTTTTTGCCATCAAACTGGAGAATGACATCACCGGGTTCCACCCCAGCTTTTTCGGCAGGCCCCCCTTTTTCAACCGCATTGACGGCGGCCCCCTGCGCTTTACTCAAGCCGAAGGATTCAGCAAGTTCCTTGGTGACTTCCTGAATCACAACGCCGATGCGTCCGCGGCTGACCTTGCCGCTGGTCTTGAGTTGATTCTGGATATCCATGGCCACGTCGATCGGGATGGCGAACGAGATTCCCATGAACCCCCCTGATCGACTATAGATCTGCGAGTTGATGCCAACCACTTCGCCCTGCATGTTGAACAGCGGGCCACCTGAATTTCCAGGATTGATGGCGGCATCGGTCTGGATGAAGGGAACAAAATTCTCCTGCGGCAGGGAGCGGCCTTTGGCACTGACGATGCCGGCCGTCACACTGTTGTCAAAGCCAAAGGGAGAGCCGATGGCGATAACCCATTCGCCAACCTTGAGGGCATTCGGATTGCCCATTCGCACGGCGGGCAAGCCCGTTGCTTCGATCTTGATCAGCGCGACATCTGTCCGTTTGTCGGCACCAATGACTTTGGCCTTGAATTCGTGCTTGTCGGTCAAGCGAACGGTAATTTCGTCCGCGGAATCAACCACGTGAGCATTGGTCAGAATATAGCCGTCGGTACTGATGATGAACCCGGAGCCCAGCGAGCGACTCTCGAAATCGCGGGGAACACTAGGCGTGCCTGGCGTTCCCGGTTGACGGGGGATGAAACGACGGAAAAAATCTGACATCGGATCGTCTTCATCGAACGGAAAAGGCAGAGTTCCCCGCCCGATTCCACGGACAAGCTGTGTCGTGCTGATATTGACGACGGCCGCCCCTTGTTTTTCTACAAGTTCCGTAAAGTCTGGCAAGGACTTGCTCTGGGCCTGAGCAAGCAATGAAAAAACTGTGAAGAAAAATGCCGTAACGATCTGTTTCATAGCGACAAAAACCTCCTGTGAGTCAGTAGATGATTAACTGGACTGGAAGATTGGGTCGAAAGTTCAAAAATCAATATCGGATATAGGGCTGAGTACGTTGATCCGGCCTGACCTTGAGCTGGGCAAAATGCAGCGCTAGCCACGAGAAAAGCAGAGCGCTGAACGAACCGACGATGGCCCCGATTTCTCCGGCCAGCTTCGATCCGGCAAGTGCACCCAGGATCAGGGCCAGCAATGGCAGGCCATAGGCAAGCACTGCACTGCGTCTGACAACACCTTCAGTAATGACGATGTTTACATGATCACCGATGTCCGAGTGCCCGGGATTCAATACACGAAAGGTTCGCGGCGTAGTGCAGAACATTTTGCCGATATTATTGCCACCGCAACCGCCCTCTTCATGGCAGCGACCGCAACCGGTTTCGTCCATCCGCACCATTGCATAGTCACCGTCAAGGGCGGTAATCGTTCCGGCTGCGTCAATCATGGGTAATGCCTGGATCAGTTTTATTGACAGGGGTTGAACATTTGAGGAAATGCACCGGGACTCAAGCTACCAGCGATGATCCGGCGCGGTATCGAGTAATGGCCTCAACTTCTCGGCCACCGCCTCGCGAGCACGGAAGATGCGCGAACGAACCGTACCGATCGGGCAGTTCATCTCTTCGGCAATTTCCTCATAACTCAAGCCTTCGATCTCTCGCAGCACTATGGCGTTGCGCAATTCTTCCGGCAAGGCTTCCATCGCGGCATTGACCGTCTGACCAATCTGTTTCGATTGTAACAGTCGTTCCGGAGTGTTGATGTCGCGCAACTGCTCGGCATCTTCAAAGGTTTCTGCCTCGTCGGCATCAAAGTCGGTTGATGTCGGCGCACGCCGGCTTTTGGCAACAAGATAGTTCTTGGCCGTATTGATGCCAATCCGGTAAAGCCAGGTATAAAAGGCACTTTCGCCGCGAAACGACGGCAACGCCCGGTAAGCCTTGATGAAGGCTTCCTGTGAAACATCTTCAACCTCGGCGTGGTCACGGATATATCGCGACAACAGACGTCCAAGCTTGCGCTGATATTTTTCAACCAGCCGCTCGAAAGCTTTCTTGTCGCCTGCCTGTGCGCGCTCGACCAGTTCCTGGTCAATTTCGCGTTCGTTCATGCTCTGTGAATTCCCTGTCGGACACGGTGTTGTGCTTTTAACAGAGTATAACGCAACCTTGAAGCTGGAGTAGCGATCGTGCATAAACTTTCAAGTTGCCCAAGGCCTTGATCGTGGTTTACATCGCCAGGAGCTTAATGCCTTGAGGTGCACGTGCTATAGTTATTCTCTTTGTTTCAGGGTTTGTGACGTGGCGCTTCGATTCGACATTCTCATCATTGGCAGTGGTCTTGCCGGTCAGTCGGCGGCACTCCGGCTTGCGCAAACCTGCAAGGTCGGTCTGATCAGCAAACGTGCGTTGGAAGACAGTGCTTCCAGTTGGGCTCAGGGAGGGATCGCCGCTGTACTGGATAGTCAGGATTCGATTGAAGCGCACATTCGTGACACGATCACTGCCGGGGCCTTTCTTAATGACCCCGAAGCGACCCGGTTCGTCATCGAAAACGGCCGTCGTGCCATTGATTGGCTTATCGAACAGGGTGTCCCATTCACCCGTGACGAAGCCGGTTACCATCTAACCCGCGAAGGGGGGCACAGCGCCCGCCGTGTCATCCACGTTGCCGATGCAACCGGCCTGGCGGTACAGGACACCTTGTCACGCAAGGTTCGGCAGAACTCGAATATCACTGTCCTTGAGCGCCACATTGCCATTGATCTGATTACCGGGGACAAGTTGGGTCTTGCCGACAAGCGCTGTTATGGCACCTATGCGCTGGATAGCGACAGCGGCGAAGTACTGACGGTTGCTGCTCAGCAAACGTTGATCGCCACGGGTGGCGCAGGCAAGGTTTATCTCTATACGACAAATCCGGACACCTCGACCGGGGATGGCATTGCAATGGCCTGGCGCGCCGGTTGCAAGATAGCCAACATGGAGTTCATCCAGTTTCACCCAACCTGTCTTTACCATCCGAAAGCCAAGTCATTCCTGATCTCCGAAGCGGTGCGTGGCGAAGGCGGTTTGCTGCTCCTGCCCGACGGCATTCGCTTCATGCCGGAACACGATGCGCGCGCCGAGCTCGCGCCACGCGATGTCGTGGCCAGAGCGATTGACTTTGAAATGAAAAAACGCGGCCTGGATTGCGTTTACCTCGACATATCGCACAAGCCGGCAAAATTCCTCAGGGAACATTTCCCGAACATCCTGGCGCGCTGCCTCGAATTTGGCATCGACATTACCCGCGAACCGATTCCGGTAGTTCCCGCTGCGCATTACACCTGTGGCGGCATTGTCACCGACCTGCAGGCCCGGACAAGCATTCCAGGACTCTACGCGGCGGGAGAAGCCTCCTGCACCGGTCTGCACGGCGCCAACCGGCTGGCCAGCAATTCACTGCTCGAATGTCTGGTCTTCTCGGAAGCGGCGGCGAATGACATCCTCGCGCAACCGGCGATCAGTCTGCCGAAGATTCCCGAATGGGATGCCAGCCGCGTGACTGATCCCGACGAGGAAATTGTCATCGCGCACAACTGGGATGAACTGCGCCGCTTCATGTGGGACTACGTGGGTATTGTGCGTACGACCAAGCGTCTGCAACGCGCCCAGCACCGCATCCGTCTGCTGACCAGGGAAAT
>CAIVZW010000575.1 GCA_903910495.1 uncultured beta proteobacterium | reverse complement strand
CGAGCAAGCCTTCGCCGAGATTGACTTGGCCAAGGATTGGATCGAGCCGGCGGTCAAGGCGGTCATCCACAAAGTTGACGCCTCGATTGCGCTGAACGCGCATCTGACGCTGGTTACCAATCGGATCGGCAACAACACGGCGATGAAGATTGAGTACCTGACCAAGGCCAAGACGCTGATCAAGCGGAAAGGGCTGGACGCACTGGCCGAAGTGGTTGCCATTTGCCCGGAAAGCGTGGAGACGCTGGCGAACGACAAAGACTTGGCAGGCTGGTTTGCAATGCAGGGCACGGCGGCGGTGATGACCGGCGTTGTACCGCAACTGCATGGCCTGGCCAAGGCTGAATCGTCTTCGATCTACAGCCCGGAACAAGGCAAGTACACCAACTTCGTGTTCAACCAGAAGTGCTTCCGCATCCGCTTTGCCGACCTCAAAGCGAAGAGCATGGGTGAGTACTATGGTTCGGACGCGCGTTCGTACATCGATACCAAATCCGGGATCGCCTTGTATTTCGGCACGCATACCGACCTGGACGGCGTGACGCTGATGCTCGACGCCGCCTGGGGTGTGGTGACCTGCAACGAATTGCTGGGCTGCGCCATCGACGTGGTTGAAGCCTAACAAAGCAGTCTGACGACTGCCCAACAAAGGTTGCTATGAAGACCCTCGTGAATGTTGACGGAAAGACGGTGCGCGTGGCCGACGCGGATGTGGCCAAGGCCATTAATCTGCTCAAGGACGCGGGGCATGAGTTCCGCGTCCTGGAGCAAGTGCATGATGGCGGCAGCACCGCGGTTGCGCCAGTGCCGCCCAAGCTGGGCAAGCAGGCGAAGTGATGAATGCCGCCCCGCGGCAGACAGAGACTTGAGCGTAAGCGTGAAGCGGTTGGCCTAGCCACCGGCCGCTTCACTTCGATCTTTGAAACGGCACGCCGCGACCTGGTCGAGGACGTGCTCCGGGCGTTCGGCGCAGCCGGACGCAAAGAGAAGACCTATACCGGCACCGCCGCGCCCAGTGTGCAGCGCCTGCGCGCCGTGCAACTGACGCGGCTGGACGAAACGATCCGCACCGCCCTGCCCAAGGTGTATCGCGCCATCGAAAGCGGCTGCGACGCGACCTATCGCGACGCGGTGGCCGAGGCGCGCATCAACCTTGAGTTGGCCGGTGGTATCGAGCAAGTGCTGGCGGATTCGCGCCTGCACCTGCCGACCATCGAGCTGCAACGGCGGGTGCTCGAGAATCAGGCGACCGAGGCGTTCCTCAAGACGCGCCTGATGGGCCAGCGGGTGATCAACAGCTACCATGCCTCGCCGCCCTTGCGGGAAGGCATCCAGGAGGCGATCACGTACGCGCAGGTGCGCGGAGGCGGGATGAAAGCCGCCGCCGATGAAATCTTCAAGCGCTTTAACGATGCAACCGACTGGCAGGGCAAGGACATTGCCAACGCCGTGGCTGGCAAGTTTGTGCAGATCGGCGGGCGCAACTACGACCTGGCGCGCTACAGTGAACTGGTGGCGCAGTCGCGCTTCAGCGAGTTGTACAACCGTGGTCAGGTGAACGAGTACGTTGAGGACGACTACCTGCTGGTGCAGGTGGACGACCACAACACGACGGCGGAAGTGTGCATGCCGTTCGAGGGCACGATCTGGAGTATCACGGGAAAGCCGATCGGCTCGTATCGGCCCCTGTCGCAATGCCTGAATGGCGGGCCGCCGTTCCATCCACGGTGCAGTCACTATCTCGATCCGATCGAGGTGGACACGGTCTACCAGCGCAAGGGCACCGAGGTGGTGCGCACAAGCGGCGCGTTGTATGACATCAAAGCGTACAAGCCGAATGAAGCGGTGGAGGCGGCTGAGGAGCGGATCCGGACGCGGATCGGCACGACGCCGGGCTTGCGGACGCAGGTGGGCTGGATGCCGCCGGATCAGTTGCTGAAGCGGGTCAGCGCGGTGACGCCGGACGATGCCGGCGCGCCGGGCACGGCGGCCGACACGGCGCCGGACAGCGGCGAGCATGCCGG
>CAIVZW010000574.1 GCA_903910495.1 uncultured beta proteobacterium | reverse complement strand
ATGGAAAGGCCGATGGTCCGCCGCTTGGCCCGGCGCAGGACATAGGGAACAATGCGGTCGCCGAGGGCGATGGTGCGCGGCGTTTCGTCCGCCGTCAGCGGTTTTTCGCCGGAAAGCGGAAGTTCAGCCTGCCATGGCATGGGCAGCGTCGGGATAACGATGCGGCGAGAGGCGGCGCATCTCTTTTTCAATCCATTGCTCGGCCAGTGCAGTGATTTCTTCCGCGCTCTTGCCGGCCGGGTCAATGGCCGGGCCGATGCTGACCGTGATCAGCCCGGGTTTCTTGACGAAGGCGTTTTTCCCCCAGAATTCACCGGCATTGTGCGCCACCGGTACCGTCGGCGCGCCGGAACTGACGGCAAGGTGCGCACCACCGGCCTTGAAGCGGCGGGTTTCTCCGGGGCGCATGCGCGTGCCTTCGGGGAAGATGACGACGCCAAAGCCGGCTTTGAGTCGCTCGCAACCCTGGGTGATGACTTGGCGCAGGGCGTCCTTGCCGGCACTCCGGTCAATCGAAATCATTCTGGCGGCGGCCAGTCCCCAGCCCAGAAAGGGAATCATGAGCAATGATTTCTTCATCACGAAGACGAGCGGCGGAAAGATCGCCTGCAGGCTGACGGTCTCCCAGGCCGATTGATGCTTGGCGAGGATCACCGGGGGCGTGGACGGAATGTTTTCGCGGCCGATGACCTGATAATGCAGCCCCAGTACGTAACGGCAAAGCGCCAGAAACACGGTGTACCAGACGGCGATGATCCTGAAGCGGAAGCTTATGGGCAGGACAAACGCCAGCGCGACGAGCAGGCCGGCGGGCGCGGTGACAAGAAGTGCTAAGGGAGCAAAAAGCAGTGAACGGATGAAAGCGATCATGAGTGCAGGATGTGGCTTACCGCCTCGGCGAGATCGGTAAAAACCAGCGTACCTTCCGGAATTTCATCTTCCGCCTGCGTGAACTTGCCCTTGCCGGTGAGCACCAGTACCGGTCTGGCCCCCGCGGAGACGGCGGCCTGCAGGTCGCGCAGGGAATCGCCGATGGCATAAACGCTGCCCAGTTCGGTGTTGAAACAGGCGCTGATGCGATCGAGCATGCCGGGCTTGGGCTTGCGACATTTGCAGTTGGAGTCGGCCGAATGCGGACAATAGAAAATGGCATCAATGCGCCCGCCGACATTTTGTACGGCACGGTGCATCTTCTCGTGCATGGCGTTGAGCGTGTCCATGTCAAACAGGCCGCGACCGATCCCCGACTGATTGGTAGCAATCACCACCTTGTAGCCGGCCTGGTTGAGCTTGGCAATGGCTTCCAGACTGCCGGGAATAGCTTTCCACTCGGCCGCCGATTTGACGAAATGCTCGGAGTCGTAGTTGATGACGCCGTCGCGATCAAGGATAACGAGTTTCATACGCCCAGTTTCGAAATGTCGGCTACTGCGTTGAGTTGGTCGAAGAGTGCCTTGAGCAGGCCAAGACGATTGGCGCGCACAGCCGTATCTTCAACGTTGACCATCACCTTGTCAAAGAAATGATCGACCTCGGCACGGACCGAGGCCAGCGCCTTGAGCGCGTCGGCGTAGGACTGGCTGGCAACATGGGCGCTGACGACCGGGGCAATCGCCTGAATCCTGGCGAACAGTGCTTTTTCGGCGTCTTCCAGAAGCAGGGCCGGATCGGGTTTGGGCAGAACGCCTTCGGCTTTTTTCAGGATGTTGCCGATGCGCTTGTTGGCCGCGGCCAGCGCCAACGCTTCGGGCAGGGCGAGGAAGCGGCGCACGGCATCGAGTCTGGCCGGAACCAGGTCAATGCGGGTCGGGCGCTGCGCCAGCACGGCTTCGACGACGTCCTGGGCGTGACCCGCGTCCCTGAGCAGCCCGCGCAGACGATCGAACATGAAGTCAAGCAGGGGTTCGGCAACCGCTTGTGTCAGCACGCCCGCACTGAAGCCGGCTTGCGCATCGGCGATCAGAGCGGCGAGATCGAGCGGCAGCGGCGATTCCATCAGGATGCGCAGCACGCCAAGCGCGGCACGGCGCAGACCGAAGGGGTCCTTGTCGCCGGTGGGAATCTGGCCGATGCCAAAGAAACCGGTCAGGGCGTCGAGTTTGTCGGCGAGCGCAGCGGCGCAGGCGATGTTGCCCTGTGGTAGCGCGTCACCGGCAAAACGTGGCTGATAATGGCTCTGCACGGCGTCGGCGACTTGCTTATCCTCGCCGTCGTGCAGGGCGTAATAGCGCCCCATGATACCTTGCAGTTCAGGGAACTCGCCGACCATGTCGGTGACCAGATCGGCCTTGGCCAGGCGCGCCGCGCGGGCGGCCAGGGCAGCATCGGCGCCGAGGCGGACGGCGATCTTCTGCGCCAGCGTTTCCAACTGCTCCGCACGCTGCAGCAGCGAGCCGAGCTTGTTGTGATAGACGACGCTGCCGAGTTTGTCGAGGCGCGAGGCGAGCGAAGCCTTGCGGTCCTGGTTGTAGAAGAAACGGGCATCGGACAAGCGCGGGCGAACGACGCGGGCATTGCCGCCGATGATGTGCTTCGGGTCGTCCACCTGCATGTTGGAGACGATCAGGAACTTGTTCAGCAGTTTTCCGGCAGCGTCGAGCAGCGGAAAGTACTTCTGGTTCTGCTGCATGGTCAGGATCAGGCATTCCTGCGGCACTTCGAGGTATTCGGATTCGAACTCGCCGACATAGACGACGGGCCATTCGACCAGAGCCGTGACTTCATCAAGCAGGCCATCGGCCGGATTGAGGCGGGCCTTGAGTTCTCCTGCCTTGACGTCGAGTTGCGCGGCAATCGAAGCGCGCCGTTCGGCAAACGAAGCGATCACCTTGCCGGCCGCGAGCTTTGCTGCGTAGTCTTCAGGATTGGCGATGACGATTTCGCCGGCAGACAGGAAGCGGTGCCCCAGCGTCGTGTTGCCGCTGGTGAGGCCAAGCACGCTGCCGGCGACAACCCGCTTGCCGTGCAACATGATCAGGCCGTGCACCGGGCGCACGAACTGGTGCTCTGAATCGCCCCAGCGCATGAGTTTCTGGATCGGCAATTTCTTCAGTGCCTGGCTGACGATGTCGGCCAGATGGGCGTCCAACCCTTCGCCCTTTTTCTCGCT
>CAIVZW010000573.1 GCA_903910495.1 uncultured beta proteobacterium | reverse complement strand
TGGCATTGCCCCCGAGGCGCTCACCCGGCTGTTTACCGCCTTCGAGCAGGCTGACAACTCGACCACCCGCAAATACGGTGGAACGGGGCTAGGTCTGGCGATCACCCGACGCCTGGCCGAATTGATGGGTGGAGAAGCCGGGGTTGAAAGCACACCGGGGGTTGGCAGCACCTTCTGGTTCGCCGTGCGCCTGACCAAGGCGACACCTTCGGAGATAAAACCTCCGCTGGCCATGACTGACGCCGAGACTATTATCCGCCAACAGCATCAGGGTCGCCGTATTCTGGTTGTCGATGATGAGCCCTTAAACCGTGAAATGGCGCAATTCGTCCTCGAAGACATCGGATTGGCCGTCGATACCGCCGAAGACGGACTTCACGCCCTCAGCAAAGTCAGGGAAACCTCCTACGCCGCCATCCTGATGGACATGCAGATGCCGAACCTGGATGGGGTCAAAGCCACGCAGCAGATACGAAAACTACCGGGCTGCCGTAAAACCCCCATTCTGGCGATGACGGCCAATGCCTTTGCCGAGGACAGGGCACGCTGCTTTGAGGCCGGGATGAATGACTTCATCGCCAAACCGTTTAGCCCCGAGGGGCTTTACGCGATGTTGCTCAAGTGGCTGGAGCGGCGTTCTGATTGCTCAACTAATCGTCGTGACCGGAATGACCGCAGCGGAGATTGAAGCCGACAGATGATTTGCGCGCAGGCTCGTTTGACCATCACACAACGCTTCCATTCAATCCTGCCGTTCTGGCTGCAATCTATATTCACGAGGTAGGCCGTGTCTACGATTCGGCCAATTTCGCCAACGTCATCGTGATTCCTTCCCTGCTCATTCTGGATTATTGATCCGACCCGAAAATGTATGAAGTCGTCCCCCAGGAGGACTTGAGCCCAAGGCCCCGTTGCCTGCGGGGCGCCTTCGCCGGTATGACGGAAGTTCATACTTCATGGGGCCGAAGCAATAACGTGACGGACTACCAGCCAAAGGGGCTGGTCTGATCAACAAGCCCATTTCCTGAACCGCACAATTTTACAGTCCGGACACTATTGGCCGATGACTCCCTGATTTAATTCGCCCTGAGTCAATACTCAATGCGGAGATCAGAATGGAAACCAAGACTGAAGCACAGCCGGAAATTGTCGATATCAACTTGCGAAAAGGATTTCTTCATTCTGCAAGGCGCGAACTGATCCTGATTACATGGAAGACCCTTCAGTGGATGCAGGCCGCTGGCAAGCGGACGATGGATATCGTCGTATCCTTGCTGATGATGATCCTGCTGTCGCCATTCTTCCTGCTGGTTGCGGTCCTGATCAAGGTGACTGATTGGGGACCCGTGTTTTTCTGGCAGGTGCGCGTCGGCAAATTCGGCAAGACCTTTGCGTTTCCCAAGCTACGCTCCATGGTTGCCGATGCGGAGGCCTTGCAGCGGCAACTTGATGCCCAGAATCAGCATGGTGCCGGGGTTACTTTCAAGATGAAGCGCGATCCTAGGATTACCTGGATCGGACGCTTCATCCGCCGCGCCAGCATCGATGAATTGCCGCAACTGTGGTGCGTGCTCAAGGGGGAAATGTCCCTGGTCGGCCCGCGCCCGCCATTGGAGCGTGAAGTTTCACGCTACACCCTCTCGGATCGCCGGCGACTCGACGTCATACCCGGGCTGACCTGTTTCTGGCAGGTACAGGGCCGCTCGGAGATCCCGTTTCCGCGCCAGGTCGAGCTTGATGTCGATTACATCGAAAACCAGAGCCTGGCCCTCGATGTCAAGCTCCTGGCAAAGACCCTGCCGGCAGTCATCGGCGGGCGAGGAGCGTATTGATGTCGGGCGACAGCAGCCCCCGCAGCACGCTGCCCAAGGCCAGCCGCGCCTATCGGCTCGGCAAGCGCCTGCTGGACCTGGGGGTGGCCCTGTCGCTGCTGATCCTGATGGCGCCAATCATGCTTTTTTTCCTGCCCTGGCTCATGCTTAGAGGCCAAGTAAGCCTCCCGTCGCGTGAGTTTATCGGGCCGGGCGCAGGCCAGATCCGGCTGCATACTCTCGAGCTTCCGCCATTGCGCAATCACGTCCTGTCCTGGTTGCTGCGCAGACTTGATCCTCTGCCGAGAATTCTTGACCTGCTTGCCGGCCGGCTGACGCTGGTTGGGCCCAGGCCAATAAGGCCAGCAGAGGTGGACAGTTTTGGCGGGCCGGAGCACCCGAGATTCGGCGTGGTACCCGGCATGGTGTGCCTGTGGTGGCTGCGCCAACGCAGCAACATCGACTATGGCAGCGAAGGCGAAGCCGACCTTGAATACCTCAGTCAGCGCAATTTACGTCGGGATCTCAGCATCCTGTTGCGTGCTCTGGTGGCACTGGCCTATGGCCCGAGCACGCGCAACGGGTCCGCTTGTCAATTCATCTCGGGAATCCGCCTGCTCAACCTGTCGATGGACAGTCTTCTCGATGCCATCGACGCCGCACTCAATCGCGGCACGCGCACGCGAATCGCTTTTGTCAATCCGGACTGCGTCAATATTGCCGCGCGCAACGCCCGCTATCGCCAAACGCTCGAAAATTTCGACTGGGTCTGTGCCGACGGCATCGGCATGAAGATTGCGGGGAGTTTGCTCGGCCGGCCGATTCGCCAGAATATCAACGGCACCGATCTGTTTCCCCGGCTTTGCGCCGCGCTAGCGGTTTCCGGACATTCCCTGTATCTGCTGGGCGCCCGGGACGGGGTCGCCGAGGCCACCGCGCAATGGGCCCGCGCACGTTACCCGGAATTAAAAATCGCCGGGACGCATTCGGGTTTCTTCAGCGCGGCGGAAGAACCAGCGCTGGTGGCAGAAATTCGCGCCGCCCGCGCCGACGTCCTGCTCGTCGCCATGGGCGCGCCGCGCCAGGAACAGTGGCTCGAAGCTCAACTCGAGGCGACCGGCGCGCTCGTCGGCATGGGGGTGGGCGGTTTGTTCGACTTTTATTCGGGGCGCATCCGGCGGGCTCCGCTGTGGCTGCGCGAGATCGGCGGCGAGTGGGTCTACCGTCTGCTCCAGGAGCCCGGGCGCATGTGGCGCCGCTACCTGGTCGGCAACCTGGTATTCCTGTTTCGAATCATGCTTGAAAAGTTTGCCGGCACGAACCAGAAAGGACCTGTCGTATGAACAACAACACCCCTCCCGAGGCGATCATTCTGGCCTGCTGGACGCCGCAAGATCCCTTGCTCGGCCAGTTTGAAACCGACCCGGCGCTGCTGCCCATGGGGGACAAACCCATGCTCCAGCGCGTCCTGGAAAAGCTGGTCGGCCTCGGTTGCCGGCGCATCGCCGTGATCCATGGCGATCGGCCGCAGCGCGGCGAGTCCCTGCTCGGCGACGGCGAGCGTTGGGGTTGCCAGATCAGCCATCACTACGCCGGTGCCGACCACCGGCCCTTGCGCCTGCTGGCGCGTCTGGTTCCCGGAGATACGCCGCCCTGTGTCCTGGCGGCGGCCGACACGCTCCCTCTGGGCGGCCTGGACCTTGCCCGTCCCAGCGTGGTCTGCAGCGAAGAAACCGGCGAGCGGCAATGGACCGGCTGGGCGGTAATGAGCGGCGCTGCGCTGCGCGCGCTGGCCGAAACGGTGTTCGACAAACACGATCTTGGCCGGCGCATGCTGGCCGGCCTCGATCAGGCGCCGGACCAGATGCTGCTCACGTCGACGCTGTCAACCGCCAGCGTCGCGGCCACCCTCGATTCGCTGCCGCGTCTGTTCAACGCCCCCGCCGGGGCGGAAGGCATCACCCGCCGCCCCTATGCGGAAGGCGTCTGGATTGGCAGCGGTAGTCAGATCCATCCTTCGGCCCGGGTGCATGCCCCCGTCTATATCGGACAGAACGTCCTGGTTTCAGAGCAGGCCGAGATCGGTCCGAATGTGACGATTGGCGACAATTGCATTGTCGACATCGGCAGCCATATTGAAGACAGCGTGCTGCTGCCGAACACCTATGTCGGCCAGAAACTGAACGTCATGCGCACGCTGCTTGCCGGAAACCAACTGGTCAATTCCCGTTTGGGCGTCGCCATGCGCGTTTCCGACCCGGAGTTTCTGTGCGCCATCAAGAGCGGGGAGCATGCCGGTCGCCCCCGGGTTGCCCTGGCGCAACGGACGCTCGCGGCCCTGCTCTGGCTTGGCCTGGCGCTGCCGGGATTTTTCTGGCGGCTGCGCTCGGGCGCTGGCGCCAGCCCGGGGCCGGACACTATCGGCATCCCCTGCGCGGTGGCCGGCGCCTATCGTTCACTCAAGGTTCGCTTCACCATCAACCACCGGGAGGTCCAGACGTCCGCACAGGGTGCCTGGTCCCGCCATTTTTTCACCACCTTCATATCGGGGCTGGCTGACGTGATCAGCGGAAAGGTGGCGCTGGCCGGATTGCAGCCGCGCAGCGCCCTGGAAATAACGGCCCTGCCGGATTACTGGCAACGCCTGTATCAGACCGCGCCGAGCGGACTGGTCGGCGAAGGACTGCTGTGCAGCGCAGAGGATGCCTCACCCGAAATGCTCTATGCGGGCGATGCGCTGTGCGCCGGCCCGATGCCCATGCCCCGTGTTTTTGGCTTGCTCTGGCGCTATGCGACGCGCGTCGTCAAGGAAGCCTGGACACAACACCCCCAAGCCGCCGGAACGTCGGGAAAAACCGCGTCCCAGCCGGCCCCCTGATTCTTCACCCTGACCCTACACCACCACCGAGGACAACATGAAACTTAACGTAAGCGAAACCCCTGACCAAGCTGCCGTCGTCTCCTTTTCCACCGACAACCTGGACAGCAGCAACGTTCTGGAATTTCGTGAGGCCATGCAACAGATCACCGCCACTCACCAGGTCGTGTTGCTCGACATGCAGCCGCTCACTTTTGTCGACAGCTCCGGCCTCGGCGCCTTGCTCTCCTGTCTGCGCATCATGAACGGGAAAAACGGGCAACTGCGTCTGTTCGGCATGAGCAAACCCGTCAAGGCCCTGTTTGAACTGGTCAGGATGCACCGCATCTTCACGATCTACACTAGCCGCCAGGAGGCGCTGGAGGACACTGCGGCCGCATGATTGAATCGCTGTGACAAATCGCCGCGCTTTCATAGGCGGCGCCGGCTGATCTGCGCTAGGATGCGACGATGAAACTGCTGCCCCGCCTGCCGTTAAGCCTGAGCAATCGGGTTTTTGCGCTGTATGGCCTTACCCTGATGATTTTCGTCCTGGCCGGGATGGGAGTTTTTTTCGTGTACCAGTTTCACGAGAGCCTGAGCGATGCGCGCGCGTCAGCCTTGAGGTTAAGCCGAGTGTTGGCGCCGATGATTGCTGACGGCGTCGTCAGAGGCGACAAAGGCGCGCTGCGCAGCACCCTTGAAAACGTTCTGCTCCCCGATTCTTTATTTTCCTCTGCGGCCTTCATCGATCGTGACAGCGGACTGCCGATCGTCGACAGCCGCCGCGACGAGGAGGGGCATGCGCCGCGCTGGCTGCAAGCACTGGTCAAGAGCAATCTGCCCGTAGCCAATCATGTCGTCTCCGCCGGCGGCCAGGACTATGGTGTTCTTCGGCTTGGTTTTTCGAGCGAGTTTCTTGCAGCGGAGTCTTGGACAGTCATGCGAATGGTCCTGTTCATCGCTGCGCTCGTATTGGCCATAGGAGGCGTTTTGTTACGTCTGCTGCTGCGCCGCTGGCTGGATAATTTTGATCTCATGAGCCACCTGGATTGGAATAGCCCAACCGTTCACGCCAGCGCGGAGGCTCTGTTGAGCGGGGATGCCCCGCCTGAAATCCGCCGGACTCTCGATGCCATTAAGAACACCATGGATCATCTGGTACAGACCTCCCGTGACCTCGACCGGGAACGTCTTCGCCTGCAATCGATCATGGAGACGGTAGGTGACGGCATCCACATTATTGACGCCGAGGGACTGCTGATTGAGGCCAATCCGGCCTTCCTCGCCCTGCTCGGTGTGGATCATTCGGCCATCGGGCGGCTGCAGGTCAGCGACTGGGATGAGAATATCAGCCACACAGACATCCAGGCGACGATCCAGACCCTGATCAATACAAAATCCAGCACCCTCTTCGAGAGCCAATGCAAACGCCGTGACGGTAGCCTGATCGACGTCGAGATCAACGCACGCGGCCTCGTCATTGAGGGGCAGGGCTGGGTCTATTGCACCTCGCGTGACATCACCAAGCGCAAACAGGCCCAACAGCTTATGGAACAACTGCTGGAGGAACTGCACACGCAAAAGATCGAGCTTGAAATGCAGAACGAGACCTTGCTTCTGGCGCAAAGTGATCTCGAAGTTGCGCGTGATCGCTATCACGATCTGTACGAGTTCGCTCCGGTCGGCTATCTCACGCTGACGGCCGACGGCATCATCGAGGAGATCAACCTCACCGCCATCACGCTGCTCGGAAAGGCGCGCCCGAAGTTGCTGCACAGAGGCTTTAGATCTTTGATCATTGCTGAAGAACAGCTGCTCTGGACCCGGCATCACAAGGCCGTGAAAGCCAGTAGTGAGCCTAGTAGTGTCGAAGTGTCCTTG
>CAIVZW010000572.1 GCA_903910495.1 uncultured beta proteobacterium | reverse complement strand
GTCACCCGTGCCGGTGACTCGAAGGAAGCGGGCGGCAAGATCGGCAAGGTCGGTTTCTCCTTCAACATGTCGCTGAACAAGGCCGAGGGCTTGGGCAGCGGTGTGCGCGCACTGGTCGAACTGGGCATGATCGAAGTTATCGGCAAACTGACCAGTACGCCCTACTGGAAATGCCTTGAGATCGACAAGACCAATCCGCTGATGCTTGAACAGGCCAGGGAATGGTATGACGCGATGACTCCGGCTGACCGCATCAAACTGGTTCAGCGCAAACTGGCCGGCATGAACATGTATCCCGGCCCGATCAACGGTGCTACATCACGTGAGCTTTCGGGAGCCATCGGCAAATATCAGGCGGAAAATCAGCTGGTCGCCGATGGCCGTATAAACTTTGATCTTTACTATGCGCTGCTCGACGCCGACCAGCCGATTGTTGAAGATCCGAACGCCAAATCATCGGTGATTGCCTCTGCTCCTCGCGGCGAAAGCCAGGCTGCAATGACGGTCAAGCTTGACAGTGATCGGGGAAATCGTCCGACCTATCGCTTGCGGGAATTCCTCCAGGCCAG
Organism: uncultured beta proteobacterium; assembly: GCA_903910495.1. The sequence goes on along the minus strand of CAIVZW010000572.1, from coordinate 1,112 downwards.
AGTCCAGCTCAGTGCGGATGGTATTCTTTACTGTTATTACAGGGACACGTCAGGTGTGATTGCGCGGATTCATCCGAACCGCTTCAGCCCGGATCCTTTCCTCAAGGCGAATCGTTCGATCACGCTGCCGCCCGAAAACTCGCCTTTCAAAATCAAGTTCGACAAGACAGGCAGGGAGCAGATCGCGTGCTACGGCAGTTCGCGTGATCTGGCGCTTCCGGCGAATCTGAAAGCGGCTGATCTGACGCCCTTGAAGGTTGGTTCCATGGAAGAGATCAGCAAGGCCTTCCGTGCCTCCAATCCGGCGGTTGCCGAGGCCAAGCTGGATATCGTCATTCAGTAGAAGCGGATACTTCTGATCGGGGGTGAGTCGTGAACTATCGCATTGCCGCAGTTGCGACTCTCCTCGTCTTTGCCTTTGCCCAGGCGGGAGAGATCGTCATTATCCAGCCCGCAGGCAAGGACACGCGCAACGAAAAGAATCTCGGCAGAACGACGGAGCGGGCACGGCAGAACTCCGGAAAGCCGGCCGCACCAATTGTCGTCGAAGATGGCGCGCTTGATCGGGGAAGCAATGCCGAACGTTCCAGCCGTGATGCACAGGAGTACCTGCGACCAGCCAATCCCCAGAATCAGGCCGGTGAGAACACAACCATAATCCTTCGCAATGCACCCTTGACCGACTCTGAAAAGGCTCGTCAGAAAGCGGCATCCTATGTTCAGCCGGCGAACTCATCGGCAACGAACCGTTCCTGTGGCGATGTCTCCCTTTCCATCGGCACAGTCGGAGACAAACCCGTGCTTGATCGCAACGTCACTGTCAACGAACGGGGCAACTCAGCCGTTAACGTAAACTGCAGAAAATAACGAGAAGGGGTTCACCATGAAAAGGTTCCCGCTTTCCCTGCTTGCGTTTATCGGCTGTTTTTTCTTCGCTGCAACAGTTCCGGCTCAAATCAGCGTCTCAACTTCGGGGCAGGACGTCAAGATCGGAAAAGACGGTAGCGTCAAAGCGCGCTCTGCCGGTTCCGTTGCCGCAGCGGGCCGTGGCAATGAAGCCAGCGTCAGCGTTGGCGAAATTGCGGGTGATGCGAATATTGAAGGGATAACCG
>CAIVZW010000571.1 GCA_903910495.1 uncultured beta proteobacterium | reverse complement strand
GACCCTCTGTGCGCTCTCATTGATGCGTTCCCTGTGATCAACAATCGTTAAGCGATCAACGCCCCGCTGGCCGGGGCGTTTTCATTAGAGGCTCAGATGAAAAAACAGCAGCACGATGATCATGGACACCTCCAGGAGACACAAATCGAAAGCACGCCGGTGTATCGCGGGAAACTGCTTGAAGTGCGTCTTGACCGGGTACGCTTGCCCGATGGGCACGAAAGTACGCGCGAGTACGTCATACATCAGGGGGCGGTAGTTATCATCCCGCTACTCGACAATGGTGAATTGATCTTCGAACGGCAGTTTCGTTATCAGCTGGGCAGAGCATTTCTTGAGTTGCCCGCCGGTAAGATCGATCCGGGCGAAGATATTCTCAATACCGGGAAGCGGGAATTGTTAGAGGAAACGGGATACAGTGCCCGCGAGTGGCGCTATCTGGGTGTGATGCACCCTTGCATCGGCTATTCCAGCGAGCGTATCGAGATATTCATCGCCCGCGGCCTGCAGCGGGAATCAGGGCAACGACTCGATCATGGCGAGTTTCTCGATGTGCTTGACTTGAGCCTGGACGATGCTTTACTGGCGATACGCAACGGCGAAATCACCGATGCCAAGACCATTACCGCGTTGTTCTGGGCGGAGAAGGTCATTCGTTCAGGATGGTAGAACTTATCAGGGATAAATTACCAGACTTCCTCCATTTCCAACATGTTGGAAGACGTTCACCTTCAGGTTCCATCGAAACCGGGTTAAACCAAACGGTGAACCTGTCGTTGCGAATGCTCTTGGGCAGCGTAGAAAGATCAGAATGATGTTTTGCCAGTTGCAGATTAAGCTGGACTCATTTCCGCTTTAGTTTGCCATGTTGACTTCCTATCCGGCCTGAAGGCCGGAGATTCCTTGATCTAAGATGAATTATTGACGTCAAATTATTGCATCATCAATTTCGAGTCAGCGTGCCATCCCATGTACTGACTACCTTCTTTGAATCCTCCTCGGTGAACCAGACCGAGGTCACCGCCTTGGTCTCCGTGAAGAAGGCCACGCCGTCCTTGCCCATGGCGTGCAGGTCGCCAAAGAACGAATCCTTGTGCCCGGTGAACGGGAAGATCGAGAACGGGACCGGGATGCCGACGTTGATGCCGACCATGCCGCCGTGGGATCGGCGGGCAAATTCGCGGGCGTGACGACCGGAGGTCGTGTAAATGCACGAGCCGTTGGCAAAGCGGTTGGCGTTCATGATCGCCAGCCCTTCTTCGAAATCCTTGACGCGCTTGATGCTGGTCACCGGGCCAAAGATTTCGTCGTTGCCCACGCTGTGCTGTGGCAGCACGTTGTCGAATATCGTCGGTCCGACAAAATAGCCGTTTTCGTAGCCGGGTACCGAAACATTACGTCCGTCGAGGATCAGTCGGGCGCCTTCGTCGACGCCACGGGTAATCGCGGCAACCACCGATTCCTTTTGCGCCGCCGAGACCATGGGGCCCAGTTGCGATTCGGGCAGGTAGGCCGGGCCAAGTTTGAGTTCCATGGCTTTCTTCTTGAGCAGGGCGACAAACTCGTCGGCAATCGATTCCTGCACGCAGATCACCGGCAGGGCCATGCAACGCTGGCCGGCGCAGCCGTAGGTCGAGTTGATGATGCCGGCGACGCTGCGCTCAAGCACGCAGTCTTCCATGACCAGCGCGTGGTTCTTGGCTTCGCACAGGGCTTGCACACGCTTTCCGGCGGAGGCGGCGGTCTGGTAGATGTGCAGGCCGACCGAGGTGGAACCGACGAAGGTGATGCCTTTGACTTGCGGGTTGGTGAGCAGGGAGTCGGCTTCGACGCGCGAACAGGTGACCAGATTGACCACGCCCTTGGGCAGGCCGGCTTCGATCAACAGTTCAAGCATACGGCTCGAGGTCTGCGGGACCATCGAGGCGGCTTTGAGGACGAAGGTGTTGCCGGTGGTGATGGCGAAGGGCAGCATCCAGCCCATCGGGATCATGGCCGGGAAGTTGTAGGGGGCGATGCCGACAAAGACGCCCAGCGGTTCGCGGTAGGAGACAGTGTCGTAGCCGGGGGCGACATTCATGCAGGTGTCGCCCTGCATCAGGTAGTGCGTGGCGCAGGCGCATTCGACGACTTCGATGGCTTTCAACACATCGCCCTTGGCTTCGGCGAGGACTTTACCCATTTCGGTGGCGAGCAGGGTGGTCAGTTCGTCAAGGTGCTGGTCGAGCAGGACCTTGAAGCGGAACATGAGCTGGATGCGCTGGGGTATCGGGGTGTCCGCCCAGGCGGGGAAGGCCGCCGCCGCTGCGGCCACCGCAGCATCGACTTCGCGCTGCGTACAGCACGGTGCTTCGGCTATCTG
>CAIVZW010000570.1 GCA_903910495.1 uncultured beta proteobacterium | reverse complement strand
GTTATCTTTGGGCGTACTTATCCAGTGCAGCCAATAAATTCCCCGGCTTTGCAAACTCACGAGTCAAGGTCTGCGCGGACTCGATCTCACTTGCCGACATGGAAGCTGCTAGGTTGGTACGATTCTTGGTGGCCGGGTTCTCGCTGGATGGATCGTTTGCCGCTGAAAGATTGAAAAGCGCATAGGCCACCACGCGATTTGCAGCGACCCCTTCGCCGTTGGCGTACATCGCACCGAGATTAAACTGAGCATCGGCATCCCCCTGATCTGCGGCCAGGCGATACCACTTCACGGCTTCCTTGTAGTCCTGGGTGACCCCTTGGCCGTTGCGGTACGCCTGGCCGAGATTAAACTGTGCAGAGGCAGCCCCCTGATCTGCGGCCAAGCGAAACCACTTCATGGCTTCCTTGTAGTCCTGGGCGACCCCTTGGCTGTTGTAGTACATCAGACCGAGATTAGTTTGGGCCGTGGCAAGCCCCTTAGCTGCGGCCAGGCGATACCACTTCATGGCTTCCTTGTAGTCTTGGGCGACCCCTAGGCCGTTGTCGTACATCACACCGAGGTTATTCTGGGCCTTGGCATCCCCCTGAGCCGCAGCTTTCCGAAAATAAAGCAGCGCCTCAGGGTAATCCTTCCGATCTAATGAGGTCCGACCCCGAACCAAGTTTTCATCCTCCCCCGCACTCTGGCGGTTTTCTCCCGCCGGCGGCCTGGTGGCTACCGGGGCTTCAAGCAGCCTGATCCGCCGCCGTGCTTCAGCCACATATTTCCCCTTCGGGTATTGCGTGAGGTATGCCTCATACTCCTCAACAACGTTTCCATTCGTAACTGATTTCCAGAATACATCTTCGGCCTCTGCGGCGTGAGTCTCCGGAATCGCTCCGAAAACCGCTATGCAGGTTGCCAAAATCATCACCGTTAGTTTGTTTCTTGAGATCATCGCACCTCAATCTTAATCAAACGATTACCAAACTATCGCCGCAGGAATTCATTGGACATGACGCCCTTGTCGTCGCCCTTGACCCGATAGACCATCGCCGTCTGGCGCTGCGTTGTGGAATGGCCTTCAGTGCCTGCAAACTCAAGTATCCAGACTCGCTTGTAGTCACCCGCGGTGCCATGCGGGCCTGCTTCGTCGCGACTCAAATCCATCTGAAATGCAAGAGGGCCATCCAGGGTAAAGTCCTGCTGCGACCACCCCTTGTAGTCAGGCCCTTGTGAGTATCGATGTACGCTGGAAATGGCTTTGCTCTCACTCAAACGAATACTTTTTTTCTCGTTCTTGAGCAGGGACACCTCCGCGGGCAGAGCCAGCAGGGGGATCTGTTTATCAGAGACAACGAGAAGCCGTTTCGGAGGCTCCGTCCAAGTCAGAGGAACGGCATCATTGCCCGGCTCAAGACGAATCAAGGTGAGTTGGCCGGATTGTTCAGGTTTGCCCGCCTCCGCCTTGAAGCCCTTGCCCCCAAGAGTTAATAGCGTGAGTTCTCCGTCCTGGGTATTGCGCTTGATGGTATACCCCGGGTTCGGTAATTGGTCAGCCTGCATATCGGCAAGAGGGTAGGCATTGCGCCGACGATGAAGAGCGAACGCCATGTCGGCCAAAGCGTCTTCACCTGTCGCCTGCTCAGGATTGATCGATGTAATCGAATCGCTACCCCAGTTTTCGTCAATCACCTTGCCCTTGCTAAAAGCAGCCAGGGCCTGGCGGAATTCGCCGGTGGCTTTGCCATGCCGTTTCCAGAGCCGCCATTGCTGATCCTCGTGCTTGACCACGAGACGGTCGCCGACCCGAAGAATGCTCATCAGGCTTTGCATCAAGTCACGCCGGGCTTGCAGCTTGTGCAAGGACTCAGCGTTCAGATTGACCACGACCTCAAAGGGTGCGGCCACCCTTTGCTTGCGGTAACGAGCCTCTTCCCGTCGAGTTGCTTCAGCCGGCTTGAGCCAACGCCCTTCATACAACACCAGGCCGTCATGGGGGTTGGCCGAGTTATCAGAACCCTTGGCGGATGGTTCATCAACTTTGGCGGGTGGTTCATTGCCCTTGGCGGGTGGTTCATTGCCCTTGGCGGGTGGTTCATTGCCCTTGGCGGGTGGTTCATCAACCTTGGTGGGTGGTTCATTGCCCTTGGCAGGTTCCACCGGGTCTTTGCCGGGGACTGCGCTGTCCTTGGCCGGCAAATCCTGGATAATGGCTGCTGCATCGGCCGTGTCCGCCGCGTAGCCGGGTACGATGCTGGACCAGCCCAAAACGGCCATACCCACTGCGAGTAGCAGTCTGCGTGGGAGTCGAGAGGTGATGTTCATGGGAAGGTATGCCTGTCGTTACCCAGGAACATCGGCCACGGCGCCGAGCCCTTGCTGATCGTACGGTTCATGCTATAGACGGCGATCTGACCGTTGGCACTGGCGGTCACCACATCGAGCATTCCATCGCTGTTGATGTCGGCCAGGAGCGGCGAGGCGACAAAGGCTTCTGCGCCGGCGACCTGAGTCTTCAGGATGGACCGCCCCCGATTGCCATCAATGATGTGCAAGGCACCAGTTTCGTCGAGCAGCACGATATCCGCCGTCTTGTCGCCATTGAAATCGAATAATGCCGGGGAGGCTTTTACACTAACACCCAAGGCCAGTGTCCAGATTTCGTCGCCCGTCTTTCCATCGTAGGCAAAGACCGTACCGTCAATGGACACCGCAATGACATCAGCCACTTCATCACCATTGAGCGAAACGGACAATGGACTGGCAAAGAAATTGGCTGGTTTTTTGGTCTGCCAGACCTGCCGACCCGTATCAGCGGCCAAGGCAACAACACCGGCTTCGGTGGCCACCATGACTATTCCTGACTTGGCCAATTTCGCGTAGGTCGGTGATGCGTAGGTCACCTTTGGCACGTCGGTTTTCCAGAGCTGAAGCACGGTTTTCCCCTGGGTTGAAACCGCCAGGACCTCGCCATGAAGCTTGGAAAACCGCTGATCGGCATTAACCATCTTGAGGCGCATATTCACTCTGTATTTCTCAAACCTGATGCGCCTGATCCACTCGCTGCATGTCCCCTGTTGGCCTTGGTCGTTTCCGGCGGGCACACGTGCTGGATTGATATTCCTGCGCCTGGACAGTATACCGTGATTGGACAGACCCTTGACGACGCTGCAGGTGAGGCTTTTGACAAGGC
>CAIVZW010000569.1 GCA_903910495.1 uncultured beta proteobacterium | reverse complement strand
CGGAATGAAGAATAGCTCTTCTATCCGGGAGGTTTACCGCAGCATGCAGGATATTGTTTTCGAAACCTTGCGCGATGAAATTCTGACCGGCGAACTTCAGCCGGGGGTTTTGCTGAACACCCTATCATTGTCGAGTCGACTGGGCGTCAGCCGGACGCCGATACGCGAAGCATTGAACCGGCTTGTTTCCATAGGGCTGGTCGAAAATATCCCGCACCGGGGCTCTTTCGTCAGAAAGCTGTCCGTCGAGGAAGTCCTGGAGGTCTACTACATACGCGCTGCGCTGGCCGGCGTATGCGCCCGGCTGGCGACCAAGCGGATAACCGAGCCGCAGAAAAAACAGCTGATCGAACTGTGTGACGCGATGGAAAAGCCTGACGAAGATCACAAGACGATGTTGCAGCAAAATTTCCAGTTTCATAACATCATCTTTCAGGCAGCCCATTCTCCGCGCGTCGAGAGCCTCGCACTCCAGTATTACCACCAGAGCGAGCAATTCCGTGCGCTTTCACTTGAACTGCCAGGCCGGTTCGAAGAGGCGTGCAGGGAGCATCGCCGCATCCTTCAGGCCATTCTCGACGGAGACAATGACAGCGCCGAACAGAGTTCGCGCGAGCATCAACTGAATACCGCGCGTCGAATCACAAAATCCTTGGGGTATAAAGACGATATCTGAACCTGTCTGTATTTGACAAAAGAAATCCTGTAGCTTCCCTGCAGGCTTATCCGCTTTCCGACGATACGATTTGACTGGGTTCTCGGTTCTGCACCCCAAGGATATTTGAGCCCAAGGCCCCGTTGCCTGCGGGGCACACTTCTCTCGGTCGCCTGCGCGACAACAACAGATTCGGAAAAATCAGCGTTTCCATAGTGCCAGATCGGCTATTGGCGGGTACTTTTCCCGCACTCATCTTGTCGTCTCCTTTATTGTTTTGTCGTCCGCTCTATCTATATTCACCAAATTTTTCGTTTTTCGTCTTGAAATTCTCTTCAACCGCCCCTATTATTAGCACTCGCCAGATGTGAGTGCTAATAACTCTGTCGGCGAGCGCTCTGCTCGACTGTGCAGATATTGGTCAGTTAGTCGTTATTTGTCTTAAACCCTAGGAGAAACTGTATGAAAATCCGTCCTTTACATGATCGCGTGATCGTCAAACGCCTCGAAGAGGAACGTAAAACCGCTTCCGGCATCGTTATTCCTGATGCTGCCGCTGAAAAACCTGATCAAGGCCAGGTTCTGTCTGTTGGCCCAGGCAAACGTGACGAAAATGGCAAGCATGTGACCCTGGACGTCAAGGTCGGCGACCGCATCCTGTTCGGTAAGTATTCCGGCCAGACCGTCAAGGTCGATGGCGAAGAACTGCTCGTCATGCGCGAAGAAGACATCATGGGCGTCGTCGAAGCCTGAGCGTAATCCACTCGGCGCACGATCCCCGATTCACCCCACTACAGAATTGTTAGGAGTATTTCTATGGCAGCAAAAGACGTTAAATTTGGTGATTCCGCCCGCGCCCGCATGGTCGAAGGCGTAAATATCCTGGCCGATGCGGTCAAAATCACGCTTGGCCCGAAGGGTCGTAATGTCGTTCTGGAGCGCTCGTATGGCGCCCCTACGGTAACCAAGGACGGTGTTTCGGTCGCCAAGGAAATCGAACTGAAAGACAAGTTCATGAACATGGGCGCGCAGATGGTCAAGGAAGTCGCTTCCAAGACCTCCGACATCGCCGGTGATGGCACCACCACCGCCACTGTCCTGGCCCAGTCGATTATCCGCGAAGGCATGAAGTACGTTGCCGCCGGCATGAACCCGATGGATCTCAAGCGCGGCATTGACAAGGCCGTTTCCGCCACCGTCGAAGAGTTGAAGAAACTCTCCAAGCCCTGCTCGACCAACAAGGAAATTGCCCAGGTCGGTTCCATTTCGGCCAACGCCGACAGTTCGATCGGCGACATCATTGCCGAGGCGATGGAAAAGGTCGGCAAGGAAGGCGTTATCACTGTTGAAGATGGCAAGTCTCTGGACAACGAGCTGGATGTCGTTGAAGGCATGCAGTTTGACCGTGGCTATCTGTCCCCGTACTTCATCAACAACGGCGACAAGCAACAGGCGCTGATGGAAAATCCGTTTGTTCTGCTCTTCGACAAGAAGATCTCCAACATCCGTGACCTGCTGCCGATCCTTGAGCAAGTCGCCAAGGCCGGCCGTCCGCTGCTGATCATCGCTGAAGATGTCGATGGCGAAGCCCTGG
>CAIVZW010000568.1 GCA_903910495.1 uncultured beta proteobacterium | reverse complement strand
TCGGGCTATGACCGAAGGAAATCCCTGTGGGACGCCCTCCGCGCCACCGACAACGCAAAGAAACATCAACCGAAGACCTGATTACTATTTTGCACAATTTGACTTACACAACTTTTTCTTTGGGGCTTGCCCGGCCGTCAGAAAAGACTGGAAACTACAGTCCTGTCGCGAGCTTTGAGTTTCTCCAGCCCTTTGCTCGCCTCCTGGGTAAAGCCATGCACCTGTCCATGCGCAAGAAAGCGATCCAGTGTTTCCGCCAGCGAGAAGTGATTCTCCTGCCACGCTTCGCGAAACATGGTTTCCGTCATCCGTTCGCAGTTGAGTCTTCCGGCCTTGAAACGGACGAAAACAACGGTCTGCCCGTCGCGTCGGGTGACAATCGCTGTCTCGTGCCATGCGTTGCTGACGATCATGTTCTTATCGTACCAGTTTCACGGACACGTTGAGGGTTGTGCAAACAGCCGTCATTCATCTCGGGGAATAACATCGCCAGACAAGAAGAATTCATAGTGCTCCAGAAGGCCTGGAAAATCCTTGCCGGAAAGCACGGAATATTCGGCAACGCGTTGCTGCCCGTGGCCGGCCGACGGATCAGCAGTTTTCGCCGGGTGGCACATGAGCAGGTCGTTGGCAAGCGCGCCGGCCAGCCAGGTTTCCAGAAGCTCAAGATAGCGCCTCTGGCCCCCAGTGAAGTCATAGACTCCGAGCAAGCGCGCGTTCATGCAAAAGCCGAAGCGAGAAGCCAGATTGCGGAGTGAATTCGCACCCAGATATCCGATGAGCCTTGCTTTCATCCGATACGGCAAAGGAATTCCGGTTAATTTCCCGGGCAAGGTTGATCTCAGCCAGGGCAACTGTCCGGGATATCGGCGCACAAGGACATCGACCAGACAATCGCGGATGAGCGGAAACTGATGTACGTGCTCATGGCCATCCACATAATCGGGCGCTTTCCCGAAAGCGGCTTCGAAGGCATCCAGTTGCAGCTCGATTTCGTGGGTAATGATCCGGGGATCGATCCTTCGTGAATAACAGTTCAACAGGAGGCGGGATAAAGGCTGGTAGAATTCCTTGCCTTCGAGCGGCTCCGTCATGTTGAGATGCAATCCCGTTGTGACCGGAATGCCGGCAAGATCGTGCGCATCGCGCGAACAATAGCGCCCCCGGCTCATGCAACTGACTGCAGATAGGCGACCCTCATGAGCCAGTTCAAGAATCCCGGCGTTGATACCGGGGGCCATGCCGAAATCGTCTGCACAGAACAAAATTGGCTTCATCACTTGAACAAGATAGAGAAACTGTGAATGGTCTGAATCGGTACCATGAAAATAATTAGACAGATTGTCTGGTTCATTGCGGTCGGTTGCGCTGCCGCAGCGACCCATTGGGGAACTGCGGTTGTCTGCATTGCCCGGTTTGATGTCCCGCCCTTTCTGGCTAATCTGATCGGCTGGTCAATCGCTGTCATGGTTTCTTTCCTCGGGCACTATTTCCTGACCTTTCGCTATCAGACGAAATCATTGGGGTCTGCGGTCAGGCGCTTCCTGGTCATTTCGAGCAGCGGATTTGCCATCAACGAGATTGCTTTTGTCAGCCTTCTGCAGTTGACGGAAATTCCCTATTACTGGCTTCTGGCGCTGATTCTCCTGGCTATCGCGGTATTCACGTTTGTACTTAGCCGTTACTGGGCATTCCGGAACAAAACGTAAACCTCCGTCTGGATGTGACATCCAGCCGCAACAAGGCTTTTTTTCCATTCGTGTAGACCATTCTCTCGTCTTTCAGAAATGGATAGCTTGATATCACCTCCATTTTCCCCCATACCCATAGTGCGGCACCGGAGAATTGGCAAAGTTTCGGAGCAAACTCACCGGGAAGGAAAAGCACCTGCTGCATTCTCGCCGGATCAAACTTGCCGGCATCATACAATTCCTTGCGCCAGTTATCCTTTTTCGGGATCTCCGGGCTTTTCCAGTCACTGATCACCCAGGATGGCTTTGTGGCCTTCAGGTAGAAAGGCATGTCGTATTGATACTCGTCGAGCATCACGATCTGATCTTCGGCCTGAAACACGGGGAGCGCCAGGGCGGACATTTTCCGGGAAGAAGTCGGGTCAAGATGCGTGACGGCCAGCACGATGGCGATGCAAGCGGTACTCGCGACGACCAGGCTGACACCCAGCCAGGCAGAGGCTGTAGATGAATTACGTTTCTCCGCTGCGCTCAGCCAGACGAGCATCACATCGGCAATCAGGAAAGCGAACGGTGGCAAGGCCGGAAGAATATAACCGACCAGCTTGGAACTGGGTAAAGAGAAAAATACCAGAATGCCCATCAACCATACGATCATGAGGCTGCGGATGGCGAATCGTTCTTTATCCTGCAGGAAGTTCCGGTTGAATACGCGAAAGATCCACGGCGACCATGGCAGCGTGAAGAGAATCAATACCGGCAGATAAAACCAGAACGCTTGCTGGTTGTTGAAGCCGGTTTCGGCAAAACGCTGAAAATGGTGATAGACAAAAAAGTAGTTCCAGAAGCCGGGGTATGATTTTTCCATCCACCAGAACCACGGTGCAACCAGAGCAAAAAACAGCAGGACCAGATGGATTGGCAGCAGCGACGGAATTAACCGAAAACGCCTGCCAATCACGAGCCATGCGAAAAGAATCGCCCCGGGCAGCACAAATCCGATCAATCCCTTGGCCAGGACCCCGAGCACGGCGAAAACATAAGCCGTGGTCAGTGCTGCCTTGTAGGGCAAACCCCGTTCCAGGGCAAGCACCGCACTGGCCCCGAAGAGAATGGTCAGCGAAATCATCCCGGCGACCAGCATGTCAAGATTGGCGAACTGCGCTCCGACAAAGAAAAAGGGTTGGGTGATCAAAATGGCGAGAGCCAGATTCGCCACCTGATTGCTTACATGCCGTCGGATGAAAACATACAGCGCTGCGCTAGCCATCAGGGCGGCAAGAATGGACGCCAGGCGCCCGGCCCATTCATTCACGCCAAACAACTTCAGGCCCAGGGCAGTCAGCCAGTAAAAGAGAGGCGGCTTGTGGAAAAAAGGCAGGCCATCAAGGGTTGGCACCAGCCAGTTGTCCGAGTTCAGCATTTCCCATGCGATGCCGATATACCGACCCTCATCGGGCAAGGTGAGAGGCCGGATGCCTGCGCTGATGCATAGCCAGATGGAACAGAGGATCAGGAATAAGCGGGCGGAACTGGATTCAAGAACAGTTTTGGCAATTGAGGAAAAGGCATTTTTCATTTGCGGGAATCATCGTCCGAGGCTTTGCTCATCCCGATTCCGGCACGCTTGCGTACCAGATAGAGCGGCCTTTGCTTGACCTCGTCGAAGACCCGGCCAACATATGCACCGATGACCCCGAGTCCAAGCAGATTGACGCCTGACAGGAAAAGCATTGCGGTCACGATGGTTGTCCAGCCGGATACTCCATTACCGATAAACATGTACTCGAGGATCAGGTAGGTACCGTAGGAAAATGAAAGGAAGGCGATGGTCGCTCCGAGCAGGCTGAGAATCTGCAGCGGCCAGGTCGAGAAGGCCGTTATTCCGTCTATGGCGAAGCGCACCAGCCGCAGAAAACCGAAAGAGCTTTCGCCGTGCAACCGCTCCGGCGGCAGATATTCGATCGCTTCCGTTTTGAATCCGACCCAGGCATAGAGCCCCTTCATGAAGCGGGTTCGTTCCGGAAGCTGAATCAATGCGTTGACGACCTTGCGCTCCATCAGGCGGAAGTCACCGGCGTCAGCGGGAATCTTGACCCTGTTTCCACGGCCAAGGATGAAATACAGAAACGAGGCACCGTAGCGCTTGGTCCGTGATTCATCATCACGGTTGGCGCGTACGGCGTAGACCACATCGGCCCCGGCTTTCCACTTGTCAAGCATTTGCGGAATCAGTGAGGGGGGGTGCTGAAGATCGGCATCAAGGCAGATCATGACGTCACCAACAGCGGATTCCAGGCCTGCACTGAGGGCCGCTTCCTTGCCGAAGTTGCGCGAAAGTTGGACGTACTTGAATCCCGGACGGGACGCCCACTCAGCCATCAGATCAGGTGTGCCATCTGAACTGCCATCATCGATAACGATGATTTCCCAAGCTGAACTGTTCGCATTGAGAATCGCTTCCAGGCAGGGCAGAAGCACTTCCAGGTTGTTACATTCATTGAAGGCGGGAATTATGCAACTGACTTCAGGCAAATGGTCAGGGAGTGTTTCTTTGATCAGAGTCCCGCTTTGCATTTATCAACTCCTGGGTTGGACCTGGCGGTGGTACCGGTGGTATTCAAATAAACCGAGGATGTGATTCTATCTCAACGAGGCAAACCCGAGGCTCCGTTGGGGGATACACCAAGGCTTGGCCTGTACATGGCTTGCGTGAATTTCTGATCTTTGCCAATTAAAAAAAGGCAAGCCGCCAAGGGCGGCTCACAGTTTCATGGGCATCTTGGCGGCACTGACGAGCGCAGTCCATCGGCTTTGCCGCCGGTATTTCAGTCATTTGAAATTCTTTTGCTCCAGGCCCTGCAATACCTCGAATCCGCGCTCGTTGTTCTTCTTTCTCTGCTCTTCAAATCCCTCGCACCATTGTGCGCTCAGCCACTCTTTCACCATCTCGCAGCCCATATCATAACTGACCACCTTTTCACCCATGGCCAGGACGTTTGAATTATTGATCAGGGCCGTTTTTTGCGCCGTGAATACACTTTCACAGGCAACGCAATAAATCCCTTTGAACTTGTTAACGATCATGCTGACCCCAGCGCCTGTCCCGCAAATAACAATACCTCTTGCATATTCACCGGTTTGCATGGCAGTAGCCAAACTGATGGCCGCATCAAAATAAAGGACTTTGTTCTCACTATCCACTTGACCGACATCAGCAAGCTCATGCTTGTTATCGAGCAGATATTTCTTTACCGCCTGTTTTAGATTGAATCCCGAGAAATCAGAAGCAATAACAATTTTCATTTTTGACCTCATTTGCAGTTGAACGAACTGTGCTGCATGGTGCTGGCAAAGCGGCTATAGCCTTCACCGCCAAGCAATTGCCCACTAGCACTCGCATTAACAATACACCTGCCATTTAACACTACTTCCCGTGCGCCACACAAAGCCCCGTTTGACAGGACAGAAGATCCACGAAGACAAGTGAAGCACTGCGCGTATTACGCTATCCAGGCCACCACCCGCTGAATAATCTGAAGGCTGGCCAGAGTTGTGGAGTGTAACGTGGTTGCCAGTCCATAATCTTTCTTGCATTGAACCGCCATAATAGATCGTATCAGGCACCTTGTCGTCAAGCGACCGATGCGCTACAGGGTGATCTGAATACCGCTGTCGCCTGCTCAGGCAATAGTGGTTTTCGGGCAAGGTATTGCAGTGAAAAATTTCTGTGAAAAATTCTTGCATCTGCGCCGTAACTCGAAGTATTATTCCTGCACGCAGCTTAAAGGTTAGACAAC
>CAIVZW010000567.1 GCA_903910495.1 uncultured beta proteobacterium | reverse complement strand
CACGGCCTGATCCGCGACGCGGAAGGCCAGAAGATGAGCAAGTCCAAGGGCAACGTGCTCGACCCGATCGACCTGATCGACGGCATCGGCATCGAGGACCTGGTAAAGAAACGCACCACCGGCCTGATGAACCCGAAACAGGCGCTGCAAATCGAGAAGCGTACGCGCAAGGAATTCCCGGAAGGCATCCAGGCCTTCGGTACCGACGCCCTGCGCTTCACTTTCCTTTCGCTGGCCAGCCCCGGCCGCGACATCAAGTTCGACCTGCACCGCTGCGAGGGCTACCGCAACTTCTGCAACAAACTGTGGAACGCCACACGCTTCGTGCTGATGAATACCGAAGGCCAGGACTGCGGCATCGACGCCTGCACGCCGGAGGCCTGTTCAAAAGATCTCGACTTCTCGTTCGCCGACCGCTGGATCGTCAGCAAACTGCAGCGTAGCGAAGCCGAAATCGCCCAGCACTTTGCCGACTACCGCTTCGACCTGCTCGCCCGCGCCATCTACGAATTCGTCTGGGACGAGTTCTGTGACTGGTACCTCGAACTGGCCAAGGTGCAGATGCAGAGCGGCACAGCCGAACAAGCGCGGGCCACGCGCCGGACGCTGGTGCGCGTGCTGGAAACCGTGCTGCGCCTTGCGCACCCGCTGATTCCCTTCATTACCGAAGAGCTGTGGCAGGCCATCGCGCCTCTTGCCGACAAGAAAACGCACGAATCGATCATGCTTGCGACCTACCCAGTAGCGCAGCCTGAGAAGATCGATGCAGCCAGTGAAGCCAGGGTCCAGCAACTCAAGGACCTGGCCTACGCCTGCCGCAACCTGCGCGGCGAAATGAACCTCTCACCGGCGCAGAAAGTTCCGCTGATTGCCAGTGGCGACGCGGAATCACTGGCCGGCTTTGCGCCCTACCTCAAATCGCTGGCCAAACTTTCGGACATGCAGATCGTCGCCAGTCTGCCGGTTGAGACCGACGCACCGACCGCTGTGGTCGGTGAAACGCGTCTGATGCTCAAGATCGAAATCGACGTGGCAGCGGAATGCGAGCGACTGAGCAAGGAAATCGCCCGACTTGAAGGCGAAATCGTCAAGGCCAACGCCAAGCTCGGCAACGAAAGCTTCGTCGCCCGCGCCCCGGCGCAAGTGGTCGAAGTGGAAAAGAAACGGCTGGCCGACTTTGTCGCCACAGTGGAGAAGTTGAAACCGCAGCTTGAACGACTGAAACGCTGATACTGGCCTGCAGGCTAATAAACACGGAACTTTCTCAACAGACAAGTCTGCAAGCCAATATCCAAGGGGATTCCAGACGTTTTCAATTTTTCAATCGCCATTTGGCACTGTTTTCGGTCATACCAATAGCAATTCGTTGCTCGTCCTCTGTTTCGTAGCTCTTTAATGTGTCTACAATGTCATAATTAGCTCAGCGCCACCCAATCTGTTCACTCCATCAAAGCTAATCTAAAGGCCAAACATGCGTTTGCAAGCAAGCCGCATATTCATCGGATCGGTGAGCTTGATGCTTTTTTCATCAGCCGGTTGCCTTGGCTCTGATGCTGTTCCCATTGTCTCGGAAGCCCGGCAAACTGCGTGTCAAAAAACAGACGCCATGTGGAATGAAAAAATCATGCCCACACGCTACTCTCAACTTCCGCCACTTACCGGTGTTGGATTTTTTGATTTTCTCAAGCTGGCGAACAGCAGTTTTACCCTCAAGGCTTTGACGACCAATGGCGACGAACTGGAAGCGGGTCGTCGCAAACTGGTTCATGCGTTCGGGGCTGAAGCGCGCCTGCGCCTGGAGATTCTTCCGGGTGCCGCAGACAGTTACAGCGGTATTTTCCAGAGCGGGTCTGAGTGCCTAATCGGCCGATTTTCGATGGCCAACAAGCCTACAGCCAGCACTTCCGTTCCAGCACTCGCTTTAAAATTTTTCATCGACGGCGAAAACGCCTCGGTCAATCTTCACCTGATGTACTCAGTGGATGGGCAGGAAGGCCACAATTTCTTTGCGCAGGCTTTCAGTAATATCCTGCCTCCGGCTCAATCCTATGCTACCCGACAACTCGACAAATTTTTTGGCGAAGTCGCTGTGGAATTTGGTGCAAAAGATCCGAACCCTGGCCGCTTAACGCTTGAACATGTTTCCGGCAAATTAGCGAACGGCCAGCCTGTCGCCAAGCCAAAGACACCGTACCAGTTGATATTCAAACCCACAGCAGCAACGCAGGCACTCATGCAGGAAAGCTCCGCCGAGGATGATTTCCGCATCAAATTGGCCACCTTGCCGGTCGGACAAACCTTGTACGACATCTATACGCTGCCTGAGAATGAACCGGCCGGAAACGCGAAACTGCTGGGGCAACTGGTTCTT
>CAIVZW010000566.1 GCA_903910495.1 uncultured beta proteobacterium | reverse complement strand
GGTGCGTGTGATGACGCTGCGGAAACCGAACGAGTCCATATAGGCGATCGGCCTGGCGCCGGCTTTCTCTTCGACATACTTGGCGAGCAGCTGCCCCGGTTCACCGTCCATCGCCTTGTGAATGTGATTGTAGTCGCGGAACAGGAAGGGCAGATCGAGGATCTGGTACTTGGGCGCGACCGAGCCCCAGATCGCTGTACCCGAGGCCATCAGGTCGCAGATGCCCTGCTGCACCTGCTGAACGATCTCGCGCTCGTTGCCGAGCATGCCGTTCGGGAAGACCTTGATCTCGACCGCGCCGGCCGTTTTTGCGGCGACCAGCTCCTTGAACTTGATGGCGAAGACGTCGAGCGCTGAATTGCCGGGCGCATGACTGTGCGACAGGCTGAGCGAATACTTCTTGCCCTGCGCGTGGACTAGGCTGCCGGGCAGCGCCGCGGCAAGAGCGGTCACGCCGACCGTTTTCAACATCTGGCGCCGAGTAATTTTGGATTCCATTATGCTTCCCTCCTTGGGCATAGCCCTTGTGTTTGTTTATAAAGTGAAACGAGAATTTCCAATTGCTCTTCCCTACGAACGACGAACACCTACCAGACCCGCGTATGGTGGCGGACTAGTGATCCTTTCTGATTCTCCCAACTTCCAACACCTTTTGCGCAGATCTGCGGCGCTTCTTCACCGGTTGCGGCGGATCGATTTCGCACTGCGCCATTGATCGTTGCATGTGCGCCTGCATCGCCGTTGCCGCAGCAGTCGGGTCCCTTGCCGCAATGGCGTCCATGATATTTGCATGTTCGGTCAGCGCAACATGCGACCGCCCGTCGCGGCACGTGCCGCGTTTGCGCAAGAGAGTGATGACATCCGGCGTGATCAGGCCGAGCAAAGATCGCAGCACCGTGTTGTGCGAGCACTCGGCGATTTTCAGGTGAAAAAGCAGGTCTTCTTCCAGGGCGAATGAACCGCCTTCGACTTGATGACAAAACTCTTCATGGCTTTGCCTAAGTTCTGCAATCTCTTTTTCTGAGGCGCGGGTGGCGGCCAGTTTTGTTGCATGGATCTCAAGAATGAAACGGATTTCCAGCAACGATTCGAGATCGTTCCGGTCGAGGCCCAGCACATTGGATATCAGCCCCTCGAGCGCCTTCACACCGAGGCTCGCGACGATCGTTCCGCTTTGTGGGAGAGTCTTGAGGATACCGTAGAATTCGAGCCGCTTGATTGCTTCACGGATATGTCCGCGGCCGACGCCGAAGCGCTCGGCAAGCGCGCGTTCGGGCGGCAGTCGGTCGCCTGGACTGAGAACCCCCGTCGAGAACAACTCCTTGATCTGCTGGATGATGATCTCGGCAGGACTCTGCAGATCAATTTCCCGGAAGTGATCGATGACCGGCTTGTTGCCTGCTATTTTCCGATTTGTGCCGTTCGACATTTCCGTTGCAATTCGTATTGGTTTACTGGTCTATTGGAATTTGGTTATCCAATTCTCTGAAACGGAAGATAGCCTCCTTGCCGACGCAAGTCAAGAATGAATACATGTTTTCTGAGAATGATGGCTTTCCCTGTCAACTTGAGGCAAAAAAACGCCGGCGCTTAGGCC
>CAIVZW010000565.1 GCA_903910495.1 uncultured beta proteobacterium | reverse complement strand
CTACCCGTACCCTCGCGAGGGCTGAACGGCCGATTTCACCCCGGTTTCAGGCGCGTACAAGCCATATGGGACCCTAAATCCAAGGGTACCGGGACCCCCGGCGTGCACCCCCTTGAGATTCTGAAAGTGCCTGCAAAATGGAACGGAAGTGCGGTGCGAGCTGGGTGATGATGACATCGACGACTGCCTGCGGTCCCCACCATGGCTAGCGGACATGATCCCCCGGCGGACGGTCGTCCAGGGCGGTGTCGGTGGCACGAGCATCGACGCAGGCCACCACATGCGACACAACGCGCGACAGTGGGCTCGCTTCCGGTGGCTGACCTTGCGCCACGACAAGCACCTCATCGACGAACTTGTCGCCGCCCCAACCGTTGAGGCCCAGGGCTTCAAGCACGAACGTCTTGAACTTGGGAGCCTTCCCGAGGCGCTCAACTTCCGCTCTGTGTTGGTCGATTAGGTCGCTCCATGAAGTGGCCGCTTTGGGCTTGCCATGATTGCTGAGGGCAACCTGGCGCACAGCCTCGATCGGCAGTTCGCAGATGATGTCGGGGTCGGGCAGGCCGAGGACTTCAACATCGACGTCCTTCTCTTGACTCAGCCGCCAAATCTGCTCGGCGATCTTCTCTTCCTCAGAGCTCGGCATGGCGGTAATCAGCCCGCTCTTGACGGCCTCGGCGCGCGTGTTGTCGAGCAGGCAGAAGAACGGTATTCCTAGACGCGCGAGTGCATCCAGATTGAGAAACGATGCCTTCGCTTGTGCGGCCCCGCGCAACACCAGAGTTCGGACCCGGGCTTGGCTCAGCCTCGTTCCGTAGAAGGCCTCAAGGACCTTGCGATCGTGTTCACCCTCAACGACGAGCCAGCCGCGAGTCAACTGGATGAACGCCGCGGTCGACAGGCCAAGAGCCTCAGCGTCATCCTCAACAGCACCAAGGACGTCACCCGTTATCGCGGTGACTGTCGTCTCCCAATCCCGCGAGCGAACGACCTTGAGGTACTCCACATCACCAAGGGGAAGCTCCAAGAAGGGGATCGCATGGGTGGCGAGCAGAACGTGTGCGCCTGCACATGCACGCTCGGCCACCCAGGCGGCGGCCTGTTCCTGTGCGAGCGGATGCAGGTGCGCCTCAGGCTCATCGAAGACGTAGACGGTCATCCCCGCAGGTCGCCGGCTCGCTTCGGACCCCTGAGTGTGCTCCGCAAGCTCCTCTTCCGTCAGCCGGATCGCCTCGGAAAGGGCATAACCGACCCAGGCGGCAATGCCGCTTGAGACGAGCGCCACGTCGTAGTCCTCGCTCCGTGCATGAGGCCGTAGACGGATCGCAACGTGCCGACCACCGAATGCATGCCATTCATCGGGAAAGAGGGGCACGACATCGATCTGATAGGAATCTGTCACGAATTGCGGCGCGAGCTCATTCACGCGAGCGGTGAGGCGTGCACACCCTTCTCTGATGATCTGTCTTACCCAGGTGCCGTCCCCAATCCGTTCGATCCATGGATCGTTGACCATCGAGTAGGCGTGAGGCACGTGACCGTCCTCGGCTTGCCCGACGCGCTCCCGGTCCTGTTTGCTCACTTGCTCCAGCACATGTTCAAGACGATCGTAGAGAGGACCGAAGGCCTCCTG
>CAIVZW010000564.1 GCA_903910495.1 uncultured beta proteobacterium | reverse complement strand
GACGCTCGCCTGAAAGCCATTCCGATCATCATGATCACCTCGCGAACGGCCGACAAGCACCGCGTCTACGCCTTCGAGATCGGGGTCAACCACTACCTTGGCAAGCCGTACCAGGAAGAAGAACTGCTGCAGTTGGTAGCCGATTACGTCACCCGGCAACGGCCTGCCTGACCGCCGCATAGCGCTCCAGCGTCCGCTGCCTGGCCGCGTCGTGCTCGACGAGAGGTCGCGGCGTATGCCGACCGACAATCACCCCGCAGGCTGACTGCTCGGCGGCACTCATGCGCCACGGTGCGTGGATGAACTGGTCCGGCACGGCGGCCAGCTCGGGCAGGTAATGACGGATGAAACAGCCGCCCGGATCAAAGCGCTCCGACTGCCTTACCGGATTGAAGATACGGAAGTAGGGCTGGGCATCACAGCCGGTTGACGCCGCCCACTGCCAGCCGCCGTTATTGGCGGACAGATCGTAATCGTTGAGTTGCGCGGCGAAGTAGGCTTCGCCGCGCCGCCAGTCGATACCCAGGTCCTTGGTCAGAAACGAGGCCACGACCATGCGCAAACGGTTATGCATAAACCCCGTGCCGTTCAACTGCCGCATCGCCGCATCGACCAGCGGATAACCCGTTGTTGCCGTGCACCACGCGCCAAACAGGCTGTCCGCATGGTTTCCCTGCTCCCAGACAAGGGCGTCGTATTGTGGCCGGAAGGAACGCTCGACGACCTGCGGGAAGTGATCGAGAATCATGAAGTAGAAATCACGCCAGATCAGCTCGGAGAGCCAGCTTTCAGCGCCTTCCAGCCCCCGCCGTGCATCGTCGGCCAACGCCGCAGAAACCAGATCGCGAATGGAAACGGTTCCGAAACGCAGATGCACCGACAGAGCGGACGTGCCGTTCAGCGCAGGAAAATCGCGCTGCGCCTTGTAGTCCGCAAGGCGCGCACGAAAGTCATCAAGTCGCTGGCGGGCGCCGGACATTCCCGGAACAAGGCCTGCATAACGTAAATCGGAGGGCGCGAAACCGATTTCTGCCAGCGACGGTACGCCCGTAACACAAGATGCTGCGACCAGTTGGCCGGCTGCGCTGGCGTGTGGAGCCAGGTCGTCATCGGTCAGGCGCTTCAGCCAGGCCTTCTTGTAGGGAGTAAACACGGTATAGGGGCTGCCGGCCTGTGTCAGTACCTCTGGCCCATCAAAAACGGCCTGATCCTTGAAGGATTCAAAACCGATCCCGAGTCTGCCCAATGCGGCTTCAACCGCTGCATCACGCGCCTTGGCCCGGGGTTCGTAATCGCGATTGGCGAACACCGCCGCTACGCCGAGTTCGCTGGCCAGTCGCGGAATCTCGCTGCTTGCCCAGGCCTGCCGGACAATCAAGCCGCCGCCGCGCTGGCGCAGGGCCGCATCGAGTTCGACCAGCGACTCGCGGATGAACGCGACGCGCCGGTCGCTTCCGGTCGGCAAGGTGTCAAGAATCTCGCGATCAAAGACAAAGGCACAGAATACCTGCTGCGCACGCCGCAATGCTTCGCCTAGCGCTGCGTGATCGTGGTCACGCAGGTCGCGTCTGAACCAGACAAGAACCGAATCAAGCATTTATTACCTTTGTATCGACCGCTGCCAGAGATTAAAATGCAGTCATGCACCGCATGAACCTGACCGATCATTTTCTCATTGCCATGCCGGCGATGGAGGATCCTTTTTTTTCAAAATCCCTGATCTATATCGCCGAACACAACGATCAGGGTACGCTCGGCATCATCGTAAACCGTCCGATCGACATGAATCTGGCGACCCTCTTCGAGAAAATAGATGTGCCGTTCAACTCCGGAGAGTCCGCCAATCTGGCGCATCTGCCGGTCTTTTTCGGCGGCCCGGTACAAACCGACCGCGGCTTTGTTCTGCATCGCCCCATCGGGGCATGGCAATCCACGCTGGCGGTCAATCAGGAGGTTGGCCTCACCAGTTCGCGCGATGTCCTGCAGTCCGTTGCTCGCGCGGGACTTCCGCGCGAAATGATGGTCACTCTCGGCTATTCCGGCTGGGGCGCAGGCCAGCTCGAACATGAACTGGCCCAGAATGCCTGGCTGACCGTGCCGGCTGACCCACGCATCCTGTTTGACCTCCCTTTCGAAGAAAGGCTCCTGTCGGCAATGGAAACACTCGGTATCGATTTCGCCAATCTTGCCGGAAACGCCGGGCATGCCTGAGGCTATCCGTCATCACTGCGGCACGGTGCTCGCCTTTGATTTCGGCGAAAAAAGGATTGGCGTCGCGGTTGGTGAGTGGGCGCTTGGGCAGGCACACCCGTTGACCACTATCCGCAGCGAAGCCAACGCCGGGCGCTTTGCGGCCATCGCCTCGCTGATCAAGGAATGGCAACCCGCCAGTCTGGTTGTCGGTCTGCCCGTGGCACTCGACGGTACAGCGCACGCCATGACCGCGCGCTGTACCCGTTTTGCCAACCAGTTGCGTGGACGCTTCGGCCTGGACGTCGATTATGCCGAAGAACGCCTGAGTTCGGTGGAAGCTGAAGAAAAACTGCGCGAAAGCGGCCATAATACGCAAAGCGTCAGGGAACATATCGATGCACTGGCCGCCCAGATCATCCTGCAGTGTTATTTTGAACGCTCCTCTCAATATTCCACGGATCACCAAGCCCATGCCGCTCACTAAACTACCTGACGCTGAGGCGCAATGCGCCACACTGGCCGACCTTATACGACCACAACTGCATGCGAACACCCTGCTGGTTGGCATTCACAGCGGCGGTGCCTGGGTTGCCCGCCGGCTCAGCGAATTGCTCGAACTGCCGGGCGAGGTCGGCCTGATCGACGTTTCCTTTTACCGGGATGATTTCGGAGAGAAAGGCCTGCATCCGCAGATCAAGCCGACCTCGATTCCTTTTGATGTGGAAGACCGCTCGCTGATTCTCGTCGATGACGTGCTCTACACGGGCCGCACCACACGGGCCGCCATCAACGAACTGTTCGATTACGGCCGTCCGGCCAGCATCAGACTCGCTGTGCTTGCTGACCGTGGCGGACGCGAGTTGCCGATCTATGCCGAGTTCTGCCCCTGGCGGCCGGCCCTTGACGACACGGAAGAACTCGTGCTCGAGACCAGCGATACGGGGCGCCTGCAGTGGAGGTGCAGCTAACATGCATAATCCTCAACTCAATGCCAATGGCGAACTGATCCACCTGCTTTCGACCGAGGGCCTGCCACGCGAAGTACTGACGCGTATCCTAGACATCGCCTCGAGTTTTCTCGAGATTTCCGATCGCGACGTAAAAAAGGTTCCCGTGCTGCGCGGCAAGAGCGTTTTCAACCTCTTCTTCGAGAATTCGACACGTACCCGCACCACCTTTGAAATTGCCGCCAAGCGCCTGTCGGCCGACGTCATCAATCTGGACGTGGCGCGTTCCTCGACGGCCAAGGGCGAGACCCTGCTTGACACCATCGACAATCTCGTCGCCATGCATGCCGACATGTTTGTTGTCCGCCACTCGTCATCCGGAGCACCCTACCTGATCGTCGATCACCTGCACCGCACCGGCCGTTCCGATGTGCGCGTGGTCAATGCCGGCGACGGACGGCACGCGCATCCGACGCAGGGCCTGCTCGACATGTACACCATCCGCCACTACAAAAAGGATTTCTCCAATCTGACCGTGGCCATCGTCGGCGACATTCTCCATTCCCGCGTGGCGCGCTCGGACATTCATGCACTCAATACGCTCGGCGTCGGTCAGGTCCGTGCGGTCGGCCCGCAAACCCTGCTCCCGACGGCCATCGAGAAAATGGGCGTACGTGTCTGCAACGACCTGCAGGAAGGGTTCAGGGATTGCGACGTAGTGATCATGCTGCGCCTGCAAAACGAGCGCATGAACGGGGCTTTGCTGCCCTCGGCACGCGAATACTTCAAAGGCTACGGATTGACGCCGAAGACGCTGGCACTGGCCAAACCCGATGCCATCGTGATGCATCCGGGGCCGATGAATCGCGGCGTCGAAATCGATTCCGAGGTCGCAGACGGGCCGCAGGCGGTCATTCTGCCACAGGTCACTTTCGGCATCGCGGTACGGATGGCGGTCATGAGCATTCTGGCGGGGAACTGAGCGATGCGCGACGAATTGAACAGCAAAGTGTCCAACACTCACATCCACATCAAGAACGGTCGTGTGATCGACCCGAAAAACGGCCTGGACGCAACAGCCGATTTATTCATCGTGAACGGTTGCGTCGCGGCCATCGGCAAGGCACCTGAAAGCTTTAGCGCCGGGCGGACAATCGATGCCAGTGGGCGGATTGTCTGCCCGGGACTAGTCGATCTGTCGACCCGTCTGGGCAGCCTCGAAACCGAACTTGCCGCAGCTATTGCTGGCGGTGTCACCGCTGTTGCCTGTCCGCCCGACACCAAGCCGCCGCTCGACGAGCCGGGCCTGGTCGAGCGCCTGATCCGGCGCAGTGAAGCCCTCGGTCTGGCGCGCGTTTTCCCGATTGGCGCCCTGACCCAGCAACTGGCCGGCGAAAAACTGGCGGAAATGACCAGCCTGTCAAAGGCCGGCTGCATTGCCTTCTCGCAGGCACAGCATCCGATCTCCGACACGCAGGTGCTGCTGCGGGCCATGCAATACGCAGCGACTTTTGATTACGCGATCCGGTTGCAGCCGCAGGATCACTACCTGGCGCGTGACGGCGTGGCCCACGATGGCGAAGTGGCTTCCCGGCTCGGTCTAGCGGGTATCCCGGTGTGTGCCGAAACGGTGGCCATTTCCACTGCGCTGCATCTGGCGCGGGCTACGGGAGTACGCTTGCATCTGGCGCGCTTGTCTTCAGCCGCCGGCGTGGCGCTGGTGCGCGCGGCAAAACTTAACGGGCTCAAGGTCAGTTGCGACATCGACATTCACCACCTGCATCTTTCGGAAGTGGATATCGGCTATTTCGATAGCCATGCACGCTTTGATCCGCCGCTGCGTTCGGGAAGCGACCGCGACGCGCTGCGCGCGGCGGCCGCAGAAGGTCTGGCGGTACTCTGTTCGGATCACACGCCGGTTGATGAAGATGGCAAGCAGTTGCCCTTTGCCGAAGCACTGCCCGGCGCCACCGGTCTCGAACTGCTGCTGCCGCTGACCCTGAAGTGGGCCGGGGAAGAAAAATTGCCTCTGCTGACGGCGCTGGCCCGGGTCACCTGCGATCCGGCCGCCATCCTGGGCATCGGCAGCGGTTCTCTGGCCGTTGGCAGTCCGGCCGACATCTGTATCTTCGATCTGACCGAGCCGTGGCGCGTCACGCCCGGAGCGCTGCGCAGCCAGGGCAAGAATACCCCGTTCATGGGCTACGAAATGGCCGGCCGTGTGCACCTGACTTTGGTCGGCGGGCGCGTCGTTTTCGAGCTTTGATTATCATGGCTGCGTAATAAGACGTATTCAGAGGGGATTAATGTCCGGCATCATCATCCCGTGCTGACGATAGTAGTCGCTACCCCAGTCGAAGTTATCAAACTCGCAGCGGAAGGTACAACAGCTTGCCGCCAGCGCTTCGGGCGCCTGCTGGCCCGCAGGAATGACTTCCTTGCCGATGCCATCGCCGGGAATAGTTGCAATTCGATAAGTCTTCATCGTTTTTTCCTGTCTGCGTGAGGTACGTGGTGAGCACAGGTTGCCACATGATCTGGCGCAACAACTGCATCTGCATCCGGCAGGGGACGAGGCCTATGGCGTCTGGCGGCAGTTTCTTGTTGCTCATCAGGCAGATACGCCAGGCTTGCTATTGATGCAGGGAAGAATCCTCCATCTGCGATAATATGAAGATCACCCATCTCAGGAGTGCCAGCCGATGAACACGCTATTTAGTCCGCTTAAATTCGGGGCGTTGATGGCGCCCAATCGTATCTTCATGGCGCCGCTGACCCGTTGCCGGGCTGACGCCGGGCACGTTCCAACGGCCTTGATGGCCG
>CAIVZW010000563.1 GCA_903910495.1 uncultured beta proteobacterium | reverse complement strand
CGCTGCGCCGAACGGGCACAGGCATTCAGCGTATGCGAGACGATATAGCCCAGCGCAGTCATGGCGGCCGCCAGTGGGATGGCGAACAGCACGCCCCAGAGCGGGATTTTGAGCGCCACACCGGTCAGGCCAAGCAGCGCAAGAACAGCAAGAATCAGAAAATTGCGCAGCAATGAACCGCTCAGGACCAGATTTCTGGCTAGCGGCGAGACCCCCATCCCCAGCCCGGCCATGGCAGCGCCGATGAGGCCAAAACTCGCTTCGGGCAGATCGATCAGGCGGTAATACACACTGCCAAAAGTCAGGAACAGGCGAATTACGCTATCGATCAGAACGCCTCCGAAGATGACAAACATGGCCATCGGTGTATTGAGAATCCACCTTCCGGCCTCCAGAATGCCTTGCCAAGTGTCTTTATGAGCAAGCGCTGTCGTGTGCATGACAGCGGGTTCACGCATGCCGAGCGCCATCCACATGACCAGCAGCGCGCTGATCAGATTCAGCGCAATCGGAAAGCGTAGCGCAAGGCCTTGATCGACGCGCAGGTTGCTGCCCAGAAAAGCCAGGAGTCTGTTCATCAGTTGCGGGTCATAGACCGCGGCGCCGATCAGCATGGCCAGCAGCAGGCCGAGTGACTGCCAGTGCATGACGGCAGCCAGTACGTCAGGCCACTCGGCGGCGCGCGATTCCGCCAGCAGTGAATCGTAGGCCAGCGATTCGTCTGCGCCGCTGGCCAAGGCCTCGGCAAGGCCGCTGAGCATCCGATTGACCAGGCAGAACAGCAACAAGCTCAGTCCGCCGTTGAGCGGCGCGACGAGCAGCACCGACATCTCCAGCACCATGCAGACGGCCGCCGCGATGATCAGAGGACGTCGCCCGACCCGGTCAGCCAGCGCGCCTGACGGCACTTCGGCGAGGACAATGACGATGGCCCAGACAAAATTGAGCAGCGTGTATTCGGTCGCCGAAAGCCCCAGGTCAAGAAACAGTACGGCCAGTACCGGATAGTAGAAACGCGCATTGAATAACACCCGAAACGCGATGAAGCGTTTCCGGTTGTGATCGGCAAGGCTATGGGTGGGCAGACTATTCAAGAATCTCAGCCTTTGCGGGTTAATGCGAATCGCGTTCCTCTGTTCATAGAGATTCGCAGCGGCAACCGACCGGAGTCAGTAACGAAGCACCTTGTCGAGAAAATTCACCAGCAGGGGATTCTGCGGATTACCGAACAGGTCGGAGGACCGGCCTGCCTCCAGGATACCCCCGTCGGCAATAAAGGCGCACTGGTCGGATACTTCCCGGGCAAAGCCCATGTTGTGCGTGACGATGATCAGATTACGTCCCTCAGCGCGCAGTTCCGCGATGAAGTCGAGAACTTCTGCCGTCATCTCCGGATCAAGGGCTGATGTCGGTTCGTCAAAAACAAGGAAGCGCGGCTTGATGGCGATGGCGCGGACGATCGCCACCCGTTGCTGCTGGCCACCGGAAAGCTCAGCGGGGCGCTTGTCGGCGTGGGCAGACAGTTGAAACCGGTCGAACAAGGCGGCAACCGTCTCGTGCGCCTCGCTCGCTGATAAACCGTGAACTTTAGTCAGCGGCAGAAGCACATTTTCACGGGCAGAAAGATGAGGAAACAGGTTGTAGGCCTGGAAAACCGTGCCAATGCTGCGTCGATGCGAGAGCAGGAATTCTTCCGAAAAATCCAGCCGCTGGTCATCGATGCTCAGGCTCCCCGATTCCGGTGTTTCAAGCCCGGCAATAATCCGCAGCAGCGTCGTTTTGCCGCCTCCCGACGGCCCGATGATGGCCAGTGACTGGAATTCCGGAATCGGCAGCGTGACGTCGCGCAGCGCCTGGTGATCGCCAAAGCGCTTGCTGATATGGCTGAATTCAAGCCGCAAAGCGAAATCTCCGTTCCAGTATGCGACTGAACAGAGACACGGGGAGCGTCAACAGCAAATAGCCGACCGCCAGCGGGAGGTAGCTCTCCAGGGTGCTGTAGGTGAAGGCGTTGACCTCCTGGGCGTTCAGGGTG
>CAIVZW010000562.1 GCA_903910495.1 uncultured beta proteobacterium | reverse complement strand
CGGGTACTGGCGTGACGACGGCTTCATGTCTTCCGGCCGCAGTTTTTCGATCAGCTTCACGCGGGAAGTTGCCTGCCTGGCCTTAGACTTGTTGGCCGAGAAGCGGCGCACGAAATCCTGCAGATCGGCGATGCGCTCCTTGGCCCGGGCATTGGCGTTTTGCTGCTGCTGGCGCGCCTGCGATGAGGCTTCCATGAAGTCGTCGTAGGTACCCGGATAAACGGTGATCTTGCCGTAATCGAGATCGGCCATGTGCGTGCACACCTGGTTCAGGAAGTGGCGATCATGCGAGATGATGATCATCGTGCTGTTGCGTTCGTTGAGCACGTTTTCCAGCCAGCGGATGGTGGCGATATCCAGGTTGTTGGTCGGTTCGTCGAGCAGCAGGATATCGGGATTGGCGAACAGCGCCTGAATCAAAAGGACGCGCAGCTTCCAGCCCGGCGCCACTTCGCTCATCGGGCCGAAATGCTGTGCGGACGGGATGCCGACACCGAGCAGCAACTCGCCGGCGCGCGATTCGGCGCTATAGCCGCCGTATTCGGCAAACTTGTGCTCCAGCTCGGCGGCGTGCATGTAATCTGCTTCGCTGGCCTCGGGGTTGGCGTAGATCGCGTCCTTCTCCTGCATGCACGCCCACATCTGCTCGTGCCCCATCATTACGACGTCGATCACGCGCTGATCTTCAAAGGCAAACTGATCCTGGCGCAGGTAGGCCATGCGCTCGTGCGCATCTTTCGAGACATTGCCCGCCGAAGCTTCCAGTTCGCCGGCGAGAATCTTCATGAAGGTCGATTTGCCGGAGCCGTTGGCGCCGATCAGGCCATAGCGATAGCCCTCGCCAAACTTGACTGAAACGTTCTCAAAAAGGGGCTTGGCCCCGAACTGCATGGTGATGTTGGCGACGACGAGCACTCAGAAACCTCAGAAAAGTCATTGATTTGAAAGGCCGTCATTGTACCCGAGGGCGATAATACGCGCCCGGTTTCATGGTTTTGCAGAATATTTTCAGACGATTTTGTTTTATGGAATTCGGTTTTCAAGATCGCATGGGTTTTGAGTCTGATACTCGCGGACTGTTTCCAATAAAGCCCTGAGTAAGGGTGATCGTTCATCTGTACGGTATGCGCAATGCAAATCGATCAATATGTCGGCATCCGTAATTAGCGGGCGATAAACCACATTCGGCAATTGTAAAGTCTGCAAGGAATCCGGCACAATGGCCGTCCCGAACCCCCCTGCCACCATTACGACAGCGGAAATCATGTCTGTGGCCTTTTGAACAAAAAGAGGTTCAAAATTGTGTTTGCTAAAGAGATTTTTTATGGCCGCGCTAGGATCCACTTCTCCAATTATCAGTTCGCTGCGCAATTGGTCCACGTGGATGAACGGCTGATCTGCAAGCGGGTTGCGTTTATTGAGCGCAACACGTAGTGGTTCTTTGCCAACCAGTTCAATCTGCAGGCCCTGAGATTCAGGTATGTATCTTTCAAACGCAATCAGTATTCGTCCTTGATGCAAGGCTTCAATTTGGGGGCCTTTCCTAAGGGTATGCAATACCACTTTTACATCAGGATGACCTGCCACAAAGGAATTGAGAATTTGAGGAACGATATTAAGCATTGCAGAGCCGTACATGCCAACATCAATCCGCCCAATCTGGCCGTTGCCTGCACGCTGAGCGTATTCCCTGGCCAAGTCCACATGAGCTCTGATATTGCGTGCGTGTTCGAGTAAAGACTCTCCTGCCTGAGTAAGCTTGACTCCCCAGTGGGTTCTGGTAAATAACAGTACCCCAAGTTCTTCCTCGAGGGCTTTGATTTGTCGTGTCAGTGGCGGCTGTGAAACATGCAGGCGCACAGCAGCACGGCCAATATTCTGCTCTTCGGCTACCGTGATGAAATACTTGAGTTGACGTATATCCATGTGATACTTCACTCAAACATGCCTTACGAAGTTGAAGACCAGTAGTTACAAGAGCGCTCGACGCGATGGATTTCAAGACTGCATGTGGAAATCCTACACGACTTTCAGGCCATCATGTACTAGGGTGTGTTCTCATTTGACGGACGTTATCCGCCCGCTAAATGAGAACACACCCTAAGACTGGTGCCGCAATTTCGTATCAGTGTGACCGTAACGAAGACTCAGGAACTGGCTGGCTATTAGCCATTTCATCTTTCCCCTGGAGCAAAGCCTGAAGACGCCGCAAATGCGCATCTTCAGGCTTCATGGACTTCGGGTCTGAAAGACAAAAACTACCTTACTTGGTGTTAACTACCTTCTGAACTATGGCCTTCAGTTCCGGGGTTGGCGAATATTTGTCCCAGACCGGCTTCATCGCAGCAACAAATTCTGCCTTGTTAACATCGGTTACAAACGTCGAACCAGCTTTCTGGGCAATCCCCTTGGAATCAGACTCCTTGGCGATCCACAGCTTCGTAAAAACCGGGACGGAATCTTTTGCTGCTTTGCGGATAATTGCCTGCTCTTCCTTTGTCAGGGTGTCCCAGACCTTCTTGGAAAAAACCACAACGTCTGGAGCCATCACATGCTGGGTTTCGCTATAGATCGGTGCGGCTTCATAATGTTTCGAGGTTTCATATGACGGATAGTTGTTTTCTGCTGCATCAACCAGACCAGTCTTCAACGCGGTATAAACTTCGGCGTACGGAATCGGAGTGGCAGTCATGCCCATTGCACTGGCAATGCCCACCCATAAATCGGAAGGCTGTACGCGAATTTTCATTCCTTTCGCATCGGCCAAGGTGCGAACCGGTTTCTTTGCATATACTGAACGTGCGCCGGCTTCATACATGCACAATCCGATGAAGCCATGTTTTTCGAAGGCGGCAAGTATTTCATCGCCCACGGACCCGTACATCGCGTTGCGGAAATGATTGATGTCACGGAAGATAAACGGGAACGACGGAATCAGAGTTTCTGGAATGATGCCATGAAATTCAGAAGTTGAAACCCGGGTCATGTCCAGCGCGCCAATCTTTACTTGTTCAATAGCGTCTTTTCCAGAACCCAATACGCTATTGCCAAAAACCTTGACGTTGTATTTTCCTTTAGTCGCAGCAGATACCTGATCTCCGATGAATTTCTGGGCCAATACAGTCGGATAGTCCATCGGCTGGTTATCCGCAGCGCGGAAATCACGCGCAATCGTTGCCGAGCCAAACACGGACAAGAATACCGTAACAATGATTCCAGATAATTTTCTAATTCTCATAGTGCCTCCAGAAAAGATTATGAAATTGGATACAACAACCATCAAAATTTGTAGCAAAGATATAAGTCAGTTTTTTTCTTGATACCCGGCGGATTTTTGCATTCGAAGACATGTCGCCAGTTATTCATTCCCCAGTTTCATCACGGAGGAATTGGCCATGGCGAAAGCCAAATCGTTTAGTTACTTATACAAACCTATTCTTGTTTTATCTGGCGTTACAAATCAAATACCATTTATGCTGCAGCTTCATACCTGAAAGGTATGAATGAAATGGGCCGATTTTTGTTCTTCGTTCCTGGGCCTCGACGGACTTCGAACCGGAATCACCCGCGTGATCAGGATGGTGCAATTGGTGAACTCTTCGGTTGCGATTTCAATACTTCAGTCAGAGTGTCTTCGAAGCGTTTGCAAGCGGCCGTGATCCCATCCTGTTGCTGGAATACGGTATAGATTCCGGTGACATAAACCTCGGCCCCCCTTCGGGTGCATTCAATGGCATTGGGATAATCTACTCCGCCATCGATCGAAATGAGGAAATCTACGCCATGTTTCTTGCGCAGTTCGTCAAGTTCGGTAACGCGCGGAAGACTGTCAACCATGAACTTCTGGCCAGCATAGCCGGGTTCTACCGTCATCAGAACGACATAGTCAAGGAACCTGATGACGGGCTCGATTATCGATATTGACTGACTGGGATTGATG
>CAIVZW010000561.1 GCA_903910495.1 uncultured beta proteobacterium | reverse complement strand
CATCAATCCCAGTCAGTCAATATCGATAATCGAGCCCGTCATCAGGTTCCTTGACTATGTCGTTCTGATGACGGTAGAACCCGGCTATGCTGGCCAGAAGTTCATGGTTGACAGTCTTCCGCGCGTTACCGAACTTGACGAGCTACGCAAGAAACATGGCGTAGATTTCCTCATTTCGATCGATGGCGGAGTAGATTATCCCAATGCCATTGAATGCACCCGAAGGGGGGCCGAGGTTTATGTCACCGGAATCTATACCGTATTTCAGCAACAGGATGGAATCACGTCCGCTTGCCAACGGTTTGAAGAAACGCTGACAGACGTGATGAAAACTCAAATGAAGAATTCACCAATTGCGCAATCCTGATCACGTTGGTGATTCCGGTTCAAAGTCCGAAGCAGGTGTCCAGGGATGAAGAACCAAGATCGGCGCCGAAAAACTGATCGTGAGTCCTTGCACGGAAGAAGCCCATCGGTTCTTAAACTCGCAATCTCTCAGTTGAGGGAATTATTCTGCTGCTTGGCTTAGAATGACCCTTTGCCAGACAAAGTTAGCGAGGAATAGCCGCTTTGGAGAGCGTTCATGACCGGCCGGTTGGCCGCTATGGACACCGGCCAACCATGAGCGTCTAATTTGTCAGTGACTGAAATCCAACGCCAAACAGCGTATTCAGTATCCTCATGAACGGGTTAATTTATAGCGGCGGTCGTTGTGGGGTCAAAGAAATGTGCCTTGCTCAAGTCGAATGCGAGTCGATGAAGTGTTCCGTCTTGAGCAGTTGTCGCAGACTCCACACGCGCCACAAGGTCATGGTCACCGGTTGAACCATTCAAGAATGCCTCGTTACCCATCATCTCAACGACATCAATGACGATATCAAGGCAGCACTCAGCATCGCGTTCGGGGTTTAGAACTGCATCATGGATATCTTCTGGCCGCAATCCAAGCACGAGTTCCCGGTTGACCCATTTACCCAACTTGTCGAAGGCAGGACAGCCCGCCGGAAGCGGTAGGCGGAAAGCGGATCCACAGACGAACAGGCGTCCCCCTAATTCCTCTAGCCTGACGTTCAAGAAGTTCATGGATGGACTGCCGATGAATCCGGCAACAAAAATGTTGTCCGGGTGCTTGTAGATATCGAGTGGTGTTCCGACCTGCTGAACCCGTCCGTCCTTCATTACAACAATGCGGTCGCCCATGGTCATCGCTTCGGTCTGATCGTGCGTGACAAAGATCATTGTTGTTTGTAACCGGTTATGCAACTTGCACAGTTCCGCTCGCATCTGGACACGTAGTTTCGCGTCCAGGTTGGACAGCGGCTCATCCATGAGGAAAACGGCGGGTTCACGGACGATCGCGCGACCCAAAGCGACGCGTTGACGTTGTCCGCCAGAGAGCGCTTTGGGTGTTCTGGCCAGGAAATCCTGAACGCCCAGCATACGGGCCGCCGCCATGACCCGCTGATCGGTCGCCTCAGTCGATACACCGCGTCGTTTGAGCGCGAATGCCATGTTTGCATAGACGGTCATGTGAGGATACAGCGCATAGTTCTGGAAAACCATGGCGATATCACGATCCTTGGGTGGCACGTCGTTAACCAGACGGTCACCGATGTAGATCTCACCGTCGGAGATGTCTTCAAGACCCGCAATCATGCGTAGCGTTGTCGTCTTGCCGCAACCGGAAGGGCCGACCATGACAACGAATTCCTTGTCGGGAATTACGAGATTGACATCGTCTACTACCGTATTGTCACCAAATCGTTTAAACACGCCCTTGAGTGTAACTGCTGCCATGCTGTCATTCCTTTCCGGTTACCGCGCTGGGCGGCGTTGCTTATCTTTCTGAATCTCATGACTGAATTCAACATAAGAAACTTGTGTATTGCGATGTCGAGAATGTGTGCATGTGCTTATCGGGTAACTGGTGTGCACGGCGCAGCTTCTGTGAGAACGGTTACTCCAGATGCATGAACGTGCTGGTGTGATGAGAATTAGGGTCATATTTTGAGAATCACCGGGGGGCCGTTTGACGCACTACGCTGATTTCCCTGCGTCCTGAACAACTGCAAAGGGAGCGCCAGAAGCATGTCAGTCACACATGCGAAGGGAGATGGCTGGCTTAACATTGGAGGCTAAACGTAAATAGGATGGTGTTATGACGTAAGCGCGCCAGCCGTCATTCCGCGCACCATGTAGCGCTGGAGAAAGATAAAGGCGATAACCAACGGAGCGCTAGCCAATACAGAGAAGGCCATCATCATGCTCCAGTCGGTAACAAATTCCGCCATCAGGCTATAAATGGCCATCGTGATGACGCGTTTTTCCCAAGCCTCAATCAGGACCACTGCAAACAGGAATTCATTCCACGCGAGAAGGAAAGTATAGAGACCCGCACCGATCAGCGCGGGAAATGAAAGTGGCAGGAGCGTCCGCAAAATAGCGCTCACCCGTGAGCAACCATCGACCATCGCCGCTTCTTCCATGTCTTTCGGGATCTGAGCAAAGTAGCTGCGCAGCATCAAAGTG
This sequence comes from uncultured beta proteobacterium, assembly GCA_903910495.1. The sequence goes on along the minus strand of CAIVZW010000561.1, from coordinate 6,918 downwards.
CAGAAGGGCAGCGTGAATGTGACATAAACGATGATCAGCGACGTGAGTGTGTCGTAGAGCCCAATCTTCACCACGACCTGAAAGTATGGAATGCACAGGAGTACTAATGGAAACATCTGAGTCGTGATCAGGAACATCAATACGGCGCGGTGCCCTTTGAAACGAAAACGCGCCAAGGCATAGGCCGCCATTGCGCCGATAAACAGCGACACGAGCGTTACCGCCAGGGCCACAAAATACGTGTTCACGAAAGTCTTCAAATAGCGCCCGCTGTCAAGTACCTTGCGGTAGGCGTCAAGGGTGAAAAGTGCAGGAATCCAGTCAGGGGGAATCTTCATTACTTCGACGTTAGGGCGGACTGATACCGTAAGCATCCACGCCACGGGAAACAACATGATGATCATTGCGACCACAAGAATGGAATAGATCGCTAAATGCGCGGCGCGGCGCCGAGCCTGCATTCCCCAACGTGATTTTCTCGGGTTAGCCAATTTCTTTCACCGCACGTCGTACATAGAAGGCACTCACTGTGAAAAGGATTAAGAACATGACGACGGCTTCGGCAGCGGCATAGCCGAACTTGAGCTTCTGAAACGCGTCAAAATAGATCGCGGTTGCAAGTACTTCCGAGGAATTGATCGGCCCCCCACCTGTCATGACGTATACCGGGTCGAAGGCGCGAAACGTCCAGATTGAATCCAGTAGTACGATCGTCGTGATCACCCCCCTTAATCCTGGAAGGGTGATGTACCAGAATTTTCCGAATGGGGTGGCCCCATCAATGTCAGCTGCTTCGTACACCTCTTCCGGAATCGCTTGCAAACCTGCCAACAACATCACCATGAAGAATGGGAACGCTCGCCAAACGTTCATGGCCGTGACGGAAAGGAGAGACGTTTCCGGACTTCCCAGCCAGGAGATGGTCGCGTTGGAATCAATAATGCCCAGGGTGGCGAGAAGACCGTTAACCACGCCAAAAGGTGCAAGCATGAGCACCCAGATCATTCCGGCGACCGTCGGGGCAAGGAGCCACGGGATGATCAACATGCCGCGGGTAAAATTCCTGAACCTAGTGTTGGTCTTGGTGTGAAGCAGAAGAGCGAGACCCATGCCTATGGCCAGATGCATCGTCACACTCCCCGCCGTGAACAGAATGGTCTGCCACAAGATCTGCCAGAACAGTGATGTCTTCAGCAGTTGTAGATAGTTGCCGATGCCAACCCAAACCTCCTTCTGCAGGCTGACCTCGTAGAAGCTCATCCGAACGACCTGCAAAAGCGGGTACACCATCAGCAGGCCCAGGATCAGCAATGCAGGCCAAAGAAACGCATAGGCTTGAATCTCTTGACGATAGCGGCGAGAAAATGTCTGTTTTTTTGGCATGGCTACACGTTACTCGGTACCGCACCTGCCCAGAAGGGCAGGTGCGGGGTGTCAAGTGACATTTTCACGAAGGATTCGCTATCGGCTACTTCGCTGCCGCAAGAATCTTGTTCCATTCAGCGGCGGCATCGTCCAGCGCCTGTTTGGCGGTCTTCTTGCCCTGCATGACGTTCTGTACCTCGTTGGTCATGGCCTTATTCATTTGCACGGCATTAGGCATCCCGAGGAAAGGCGAGCGTGCATTGGGAAGCTGCATCTGCTGGACAAAGGCCTGGAATAACTTCTTCTCCTTGAACCAGGTTTGATCGGCAACGTCAGTGCGCGACGGGAATGCGCCACCTTTGGACCAAATTTCTATTCCCGTTGGGCCGGAAATCCAACGGACGAACTTCCACGCCGCTTCCTTGTTCTTGGCCTGCGTCGTTATCGTATTGAGCGATCCGCGCACCATGGTACCCGTAGTCGCGTTCATGGGAAGCGTGGCGATGTCGTACTTGAGGTTGGGGTTAATCCCATTCTGAATGCCAATTCCCCACGGCCCCTCGAACATCATCGCAACATTGCCGGCCGCAAAATTCGCCCGTTTTTCCTTCTCGCCATTACTGAGGACGCCGGGCACCGTAACCTTGTTCTTGTTGACGAAATCGACATACCATTCGATGGCTTTTACGCCTTCCGGGCTATTAAAGACGGCCCTGTTGGTCTTGTCGTCGATCAGGTTGCCGCCTGCCTGCAGAATTAGCGGGTAGATTTCGTACGTCATATTGGTTGGGGGTTCCACTTGCAAGGTGGGCGTTGTCGCATAAATTCTCTTTTCAGGATTCGTCACCTTCTTGGCGACGGCTACAAACTCGTCCCACGTCTTCGGAGGCCCGTCGACTCCGGCATTTTTAAAGATCTCGGTGTTGTAGAACAGTGCCACTGCTCCACTTTCCAGGGGAAGGTAGTATTGCTTGCCCCGCCACTTTTGATGGAAGGTCTTAGGGATGTTGCCCATGAACGACGCCGGTTCCTTGGCAATCCATTCGTCCAGAGGTTCCAGCAGGCCGAGATCCGCGAATTCCGCGACCCAGTCGACCTGAATGAGCATGACGTCCGGGAGTTGTTTGGCTTGATACAGGATGATCGCTTTGTCATGGAAACCGTTAAAAGGCGAGTCGACCAGTGTCAATGTGATGTCGGGGTTCTCTTTCTCAAAGGCGACCTTGACTTGCGCCATCAGCTTTTCACCCATCTCCGTCGTCTTCCATTGCGCCCACTTAACTTCGGTGGGTGCCGCAGAAGCTGACGTCGTGGCTGCTGCTGCGGCAGCGACAACGAATATTGCACACCTTCGAACAAGACCAGCGAGAAACTGACTCATGTTACCTCCTGTGTGTCCGCGTTTGGAGAAGTGCGGTATCTTCTTGGAGAATCAAAATGTTAAGAACGACCAACCGTACGCGTACTTTTTTTGTCCCTAAGGCAAGCTTCTTTTGCATGCCCCACGATCTTTATAACGACGATTACGTGAGGCATTGTTATCGATTACATTTTTACTGTCAACGTTTACACTGAGGTTTTTACATCTTGTTGTTTCGTCTTATGGGAACTATAGCGGGAGGTGCTTTTTGCGCTCTCACCGTAACACGTTATGTTGATGTTCGAATGGTCATCGAGTACGGCAGAATCACTTCTCGATCCATACGCACATCACTACCCTGAAGCAGAGTCACTACGGCATCCCCGAATTTCAGAGCCGGGACTTTGACCGTCGTGAGCCATGGCGCTAGCCAATCATTGATACGGTTGTCATCAAATCCGCAGATGGCCAGGTCTTCCGGAACACGAACGTTAAGCTCGTTCGCGGCCCGTTTAATGCCGTAAGCGATCATGTCGTTACCACAAAAAATAGCCCGTGGTGGGTGTTCCAATGGCAACAGCGCATGACCTTGGGCATAGCCAGCTTCCATGGTCAGCAAACTCTCAACTTGGCGAACCTTGGTCATATCAACACCATTTTCTTCCAGGTGTTTAAGAAAACCATTGAGACGGCCTCTGCTTGCCGAATAATGTCGAGGGCCGTGGATAATTGCACAATCCACATACCCTTTCTTAAGGAAATGATCGGCTACACATTGACCTCCCGCCTCATTGTCGATTCCGACAAACGGTGCTTTGATGTCTATTGGTGGTCGCCGGCTAACAAAAATGACCTGCCGCTTTGAAAATACACTCTCGCGCAACCTTGGCGTGTCAATAGCACCAAGGAGGATGATTGCAAAGGGTCGAAGCCCTTCGGCTTCGGTTAACAACTGGTCCTGACGTTCGGCGTCCTCCGCCGTGTTGCACAGAGCCATTGACAATCCAATGCCTCGCAGCGCTAACTCTAAAGAGACGGCAACGTCTGCACAAAAATCGTTGGAAGCATCGGGAACAAGAAGCATCACCACTTTTGTCGCTGCCCGTTGCAGCGATCGACCAATCTCTGATGGTGTATAGCCTAAACTCCGAGCCACCTCGGTTACGCGCTCTAGCGTGCCCTGCGCCACACTATGCGTCTTGCCTGAGAACACACGCGAAACGGTGGCCGTTGAAACGCCCGCTGCGGTTGCGACATCGACAATAGTGGGCGGTTTACTTGCGTATCTGATTTTCATCGATAACTCTCTAGCGGCAAAATTCAGTCCATATTTGAAATTTCAACAAAAATGTACACGTTTACATCAATAATGTAAACGTGTACATTGAAGTTAATATAGCGATTGAACTAAATCTGGCCACAAGACGGGCAGTACGAACGGTCGTTATCGTTTGCTGGCGGTACATCGGGCACACTGAGTGCATCCCGATGCTAATTGAATGTCCTTCATTGCTTCAAGGAGAAGTTAAATGGTAACCCAAGCTTCGCTGGCCAATGCACTCCGTGTGCTAGCCATGGATGGAATACAAGCTGCCAATTCGGGGCATCCGGGCGCGCCAATGGGCATGGCGGAGATGGCTGTGGCCTTGTGGCACCGACACCTTAAACATAATCCGGCCGACCCAAAATGGCCCAACCGCGACCGCTTCGTGCTCTCCAATGGCCATGCCTCAATACTCCTCTATTCGCTGCTGCATCTGACCGGTTACGACCTGTCGCTCGATGATATCAAGTGTTTCCGCCAGTTACACGGCAAAACGCCCGGCCACCCCGAATACGGCCACACCGTCGGGGTTGAGACGACCACCGGTCCGCTCGGGCAAGGGCTTGGCAACAGCGTTGGTTTCGCCCTCGCGGAACGGCTGTTGGCCGATGAATTTAACCGCGAGGGTTTCTCGATTGTTGACCACTACTGCTATGCCTTCGTAGGGGACGGCAGCCTGATGGAAGGCATTTCCCACGAAGCGTGCTCACTAGCCGGCACCTGGAAGCTGGCCAAACTCATCGCACTCTATGACGATAACGGGATTTCCATCGACGGACACGTCACCGGCTGGTTTACCGATGATACGCCCAAACGCTTCGAAGCCTATGGATGGAATGTGATCCGTGGTGTCGATGGACATGACGTCGACGCCGTCGATCGTGCTATCCGTTCTGCCAAGGCGCAGCATGATAAACCCACCCTGATCTGCTGCAGAACCGTCATCGGCCAGGGCTCTCCCAATAAGGCCGGTACGCACGGTGTGCATGCCGCTCCGCTAGGTACGGAAGAAATCGCCGCAACGCGTGCCGCGCTGGGCATCACCGAAGGCGCCTTTGAAATTCCAGAAGCCGTACGTGCGGTTTGGAATGGACTGGAGACGGGTGCCAAATGTCAGGCCGAGTGGCAAGAACGGTTTGCCACCTATCGGTCCGTTTACCCGGCACTCGCTGCCGAGTTCGAGCGTCGCCTGAAAGGTGACCTGCCTGCCGGGTATGCCGCTAAAGCAACCGAAACCCTGCAAGCCATTGCGACAAACGGTGAGATGATTGCGGCCCGCAAGTCGTCGCAAAACGCCATTCAGGCACTGGCTCCGGTCATGCCGGAACTCGTTGGCGGATCCGCCGACCTGACGCCAGCCAATCTGACTCAGTGGGAAGGCTGCCGTGTGCTGCGACCGGACGCCATGAATGAAGGGGGTAACTACATCCACTATGGTGTCCGCGAATTCGGCATGGCCGCGATCATGAATGGTCTTGCCTTGTACGGGAGCTTCCGCCCCTTCGGCGGCACCCTCTTGATGTTTTCGGAATATGCGCGCAACGCCATTCGCATGGCTGCGCTGATGAAGATCAATCCAATCTACGTCTTCACGCACGACTCTGTGGGCATCGGCGAAGATGGTCCGACGCACCAGCCGATAGAGCAGACAGTCACGCTTCGCGCAGTCCCTAACCTTGATGTGTGGCGCCCGTGCGACAGCGTAGAAACCTTCGTTGCGTGGCAGATGGCGATCGAACACCGCAGTACCCCTACGGCATTGATTCTGTCACGCCATGACCTGCCGCATCAGGTGCGTGACAGCAGGCAAATTGCTGCAATTCGGCGTGGTGGCTACGTGCTCAAGGAGGCTAGCGGTACGCTGCAGGCCATCATTATCGCTACCGGCTCCGAAGTCGGTTTGGCGATGACTGCCCAGCAGAAACTTGCCGAAAAGGGAATTGCAGTACGTGTCATTTCCCTCCCCTCGAGCTTCATTTTCGATCGGCAGGATGCGCCTTATCGCGAAGCCGTGTTGCCGCGCGGCGTGCCACGCGTCGCTGTTGAAGCGGGCGTAACCGACTACTGGCGTAAGTACGTTGGTCTGGACGGGTCCGTCGTCGGCATTGATCGCTTTGGTGAGTGCGGACCGACCAACCAGGTGTTCGAATTTCTGGGCATGACCGTCAGCAACGTAATCGCCGCGGTTGAAAGCGTGATCCTCAACTAATCGCAGGCAAGGTTGCAAGTGAATATGAGGGAGCCGGCGTTCGTGCCGGCGCCTTGAACAGGCGCTCGGCGGCGGTGATCATCGTGAAGGTCTTGCCGCCGCTCTGCGTGTGCCACACCAGTTCGCGTCGCTTGGCCGGATGATTGAAACTGAAGAATTTTATGTTTGCGCGGGTATCTGCCGCATGGACATCAAGACGTCTGCTTGCATCGGATGCGGTTTCGTTCACTGAAAACGATGAGCAGGTCGATGCCTCAATGAAGCCTCAGGATCAGGAAGGCACTGATTCCAGAAGTAAACCTGACCTTGTTAGCGAAACTGCCTCAGGTCACCATTGACCTGGTTGGCCAAGTTGAAATCCCAGCACGCTGGTACTGGTCTAGTGCTGGCCTCTCCATCAGGCCAACTGTCTAAACCGACTCAATCACAAGTGATCCATCATGCAACAGTATCGTGAAGTACAAGCTTCCGTACCGGTAAAATTACCGATGCGGCTACGCCATTTTGCATTGACGGTCATTCCTGTTCTGGGTGTTCTCCACGCCTATATTGGCTGGCGCTTGCTGCCGGCACTCTCCCTTGGCGCAAGCGGGACAGCAATTGGCATACTGATGCTGGTTTTGTCCACAGTGCTGTTGCCCATGGGCATGCTTGCCCGCT
>CAIVZW010000560.1 GCA_903910495.1 uncultured beta proteobacterium | reverse complement strand
TCACCGTTGCCACAACCGATCTCAAGCAACTTCCCTCCGGGTTGCCATGGCAACCACATCGCCATGGCATCCATTCCGCTGCGCCGGTGGGGTACACATGCCATCAACGTACCAATCGTCCGAATCCACCAGGAGCCTTCTGTTAGGGGATAGCCGAAGCGACGGCTGATGTAGCTGTTGCGAGCGCGAAGGTAGATGGGTCGCAATCTTGATGCGTCGCTGTTCGGGGTATGCGTGTAATAAGTTTCGTAGGCCTTGGCCAGGGTTGCGGCATCTGGCATCGGATCGAGCCATACGAGGCCGCAGTCAGGGTTGGTACAGCAAACCAGGTTCCAGGAGCCTGAAGCATTTCCCATTCTGTCCCGCAGTGCTTCATGGATCAGCGCAGAAGCACCACCGCAGACCTTGCAGAAGGCTGCAGAAGTCATTGGGCCACGCAAGGCGTTAAATCGAGCAGCGCCCAGATATGCTTGGTGACGGGAATGCACGATTTTTCATCGCCCAGCACCGAGAGCATCAGGGCGTGAGAATTGACGAAGCCGGTCAATGGCGAGAGTAAGGCTGCGTTGCTCGATAGTTGTGGTTCGAGCGCAAAATTTTCTTCACGTGTGACCATGTGGACATCGGTAACGCTGTTGCTTCGGACCTCGTCGAAAAGCTGCCCCAACTTGTCTTGTTGGTCCGATGCGGTGGTGACTATCCACTTGCCGTAGCGCTTGTATTCAATGCCCATTCGGGCGCAAGCGAATCCGATGACGTACGCGCCTATTTCAATGCTCTCCGTTTTTTCAATAGTCATGAAGTTCTACGATAGAATTATGCATTATACAAAGGAACCATGGCATGGCTTTGGATTCAGGAAATTCTGATTTGGCGGGAATCGTCGCAGAGATTGTTCAGCAAGCGCAAAATTCGAAGCGAATTGTATTCGTATCCGGCAATTTCAATGTGATTCATCCGGGCCACTTGAGGCTGTTGAATTTCGCCGCCGAGTGCGGCGATTTTCTTGTTGTGGGTGTCACCGGCGATGATGTTCCTGGCGCGTTGATTCCAGAAAATTTGCGCCTGGAAGGTGTGCAGGCCATCGGCGCCGTGAGTTTTGCCTTTTTGTTGCCCGTTCCGGCCGAGGAGTTTGTTGCCGCTCTGAAGCCCCACATGGTCGTCAAAGGAAAGGAGCACGAGGCACATTTCAACCCGGAGCAACCGGTCATTGAGGGCTACGGCGGAAAATTGCTTTTCAGTTCCGGTGAGGCGCGTTTTTCGTCCATGGATCTGCTGCAGCGCGAACTCCATGAGTCCAATTTTTCCACGATCCGTAAGCCCGCTGACTATCCAGTTCGCCATGGATTTAATAGCCGGGGGCTTGTCGATTTAATACGCCGGTTTTCCTCCATGCGAGTTGTGGTGATCGGCGATCTTATTGTCGATGAGTATGTGACCTGCGACCCATTGGGTATGTCGCAAGAAGATCCGACTATCGTGGTGACGCCGATCATGAATGATCGGTTTGTCGGCGGTGCCGGAATTGTTGCCGCCCATGCAAGAGGTCTTGGCGCCCAAGTCAAGTATTTTGGTGTTGTCGGCGAGGATCAAACTGCCGCCTACGCGTTGCAAACGCTTCAGAAACACGGCGTTGATGCCTATCTGGTCAGGGATGAAAGCCGGCCCACCACGTTGAAGCAGCGTTACCGTGC